>DASWST010000300.1:0-23524 GCA_036402515.1 Pseudonocardia sp. | reverse complement strand
TGGTTCAGGGCGAGTACCTCGGCGATCATCGGCCACGCCTGAGCTCCCAGTTCCGCATCTGCCTGGGCGTGGCCGCCGCCCGACGACCACTTACCACTCACGGGCTGTCGGGTTTGCCGGCCACCGCGCCGTGTTCCACCGCGGTGCCGACCACGTTCTCCCGGCGGGGGATCCCGGGCCACCAGTGGTTGAACACCAGGTTCAGCAGGAACACCACGATCACCGTGGAGGTGATGCTGGACCCGAAGATGACCTGGAAGTCCGGTGGGAAGTGCTGGTAGAAGGCCGGCTGCACGGTCGGGATCATGCCCACCGCGAGGGACACCGCGATGATCAGCAGGTTGTGGTTGCCCGGCCCGCTGAAGGACACCTTGTGCAGCGTCTGGATGCCCACGGCGGTGACCATGGCGAACATGACGGTGGCCGCTCCGCCGATCACCGGGCCGGGCAGCGCGGCCACCACCGCGCCCACCTTGGGGATCAGCCCGAGGATCACCAGGAACACCCCGCACACGGTGATCACCCAGCGGCTGCGCACGTTGGTCATGCTGACCAGCCCGACGTTCTGTGCGTAGGCGGTGTCCGGGAAGGAGTTCATGAACCCGGCCAGCAGGGCGGAGAACCCGTCCGTGGCCAGCCCCCTGGCCAGGTCGTTCGGCTCGAGCTTGCGGTCGGTGAGCTCACTGACGGCGAGCATGTCCGCAGTGGACTCGGTGTAGGTCACCAGCACCACGATGCACATCGAGATGATCGCGGCGGCGGCGAACTTGGGCGGCCCGAAGTGGAACGGCGCGGAAATGCCCAGCCAGCCCGCTTGGGCGACCCCGGAGAAGTCCACCAGCCCCATCGGCCAGGCGATCAGGGTGCCGAGCACGATGGAGATCAGCACGGCGGTCTGCCCGAGGAAACCCCGGAGGAACCGGGAGATGAGCAGGATCATCAGGATCACCCCGCCGGCCAGCACGATGTGCGAGATCTGCCCGGCGTCCGGGTTGAGCGTGGTGGCCACCTGGCCGTGGTCCAGCGCAACCTGCCCGTTGGCGTCGGTGACCGGGATCTTCGCGGTGAACGACCCGGTCTTGTCGCCGGCGATCAGGCCGATGTCCGCGCCGATCAGGGACAGCCCGATCATCATGATCACCGTGCCGGTGACCAGCGGTGGGAAGAACCGCAGCAGGGCGGAGAACGGCTTGGCGATGAGCAGCCCGAAGACCCCGGAGATGATCAGCGCGCCGTAGACGTAGGGCAGCCCGGCCCGGCCGCCGTACTGGTTGGCGATCACGATCATCGGGTTGAGCACGGTGAACGTCGCGCCGGCCACCACCGGCAGGCGCACCCCCATGATCTTGGAGATGCCCACCGACTGGATGATCGAGGCGATCCCGCAGACCAGCAGGTCGGCGCTGACGAGTACCGCGATGTCGGACCCGTCCAAGCCGACCGCCGGGCCCACGATGAGCGGGACGGCGACCGCGCCGGCGTACATGATGAACAGGTGCTGCAGCCCGAGCACGATCAGCCGGGGAGTGGGCAGCACCTGATCAACCGGGTGCACGGCAACCGCGCCTGGCCGCTGGCGCGCGGATGAGCTCATCGGGTCCTCCGGTTTCTTCGGCAACTCGGGTTGACAGGCTCTCGGCGGTCGTCGTCAGCCGGGAGCCCGCTGCTGCTCGGGCCCGGTGCAGAGCCGCCAGATCCGGTCGTTGGACATCGGCAGCTCGTAGGGTCGCACCCCGATCGCGTCCCGCACGGCATTGGCCAGCGCGGGCGCCACCGGGTTGTACGGCGCCTCGCTCATCGACTTCGCCCCGAACGGGCCGAGCGGGTCGGCGGTCTCGGCGAAGTGCACCTCGGTGCGCGGCACGTCGGCGAACTGCGGCACGTGGTACTGGCGCAGCACGTCGGTGAGCACCCGCCCGTCCCGCACGATCAGCTCCTCGAACCGCGCCCCGCCCAGCGCCTGGGCCACCCCGCCCTCGATCTGCCCGCGCAGCTGCTCGGGGTTGAGCACGGTGCCCGCGTCGGCGGCGTGCACCGAGCGCAGCACCCGCACCTCGCCGGTACCTGGGTGCACCGCCACCCGGAACCCGTGCACGTTGAACGCCAGCGAGCGGGGCGTGCCGTCGTGCCGACCGTGCCCCACCAGCGGCCCGCCGGTCGGGTCGGCGGCCAGCCTGGCCAGCGGGACGAACACCTGGCCGGCTTGCACGCCGTCCGGCCCGAGCTCGCCGGTCCCCGCGTCGAACCCGCCGGACACGCCCGCCGCGCGCAGCATCGCCTCGCGCAGGATCGCCTCGCGCAGCGCGGTCGCCGCCGCGTGCACCGCTCGGCCGGCCACCGCGCTGCCCGCCGAGCCGAACGCCCCGGTGTCGTGGCCGACCAGGTCGGTGTCGGACTGGCGCACCTGGACCCGGTCCGGCTCGGTGCCCAGCACGGCGGCGGCGATCTGGGTGTGCACGGTGGTGGTGCCGTTGCCGAACTCGGCGGTGCCCACCCGCACGGTGTAGCTGCCGTCGGGCTCCAGGGTTACCGACGCGTCGGCAAGATGCCCCCTCGGCGGGACGGTGGCGATCATGGAGGCGGCGACGCCGGTGCCCAGCCGCCAGCCCGGCCCGGGTGTCGCCTCGGCCGCCCGGTCCCGCAGCGCGCCGTCCACCAGGTCCAGGCACTGGTCCAGCCCGTAGCTGCCGAGCACCAGGTCGGACGGGTCGTCCGGGTCCTCGAGGGCGTCCGCGAGCACCGGGTCACCGGGCCGCACCACATTGCGCCGGCGCAGCTCGACCGGATCCATGCCGAGCGCGCAAGCCAGCTCGTCCAGGGCGCTCTCGATGCCGAACTGCACCTGGCCGAGGCCGTAACCCCGGAACGCCCCGGACGGCAGGTTATGGGTGTACACCGAGCGCGCGTCCACCCGCTTGTTGGCGCACCGGTACAGCGCCATCGACTCGTGGCAGCCGTGGAACAGCACCCCAGGGCTGTGGTTGCCGTAGGCGCCGGCGTCGGCGAGCACATCGATGGCCAGCGCGGTGAGCACCCCGTGGGCGTCCGCGCCGACCCGGACCCGCACCCGCATCGGGTGCCGACACGGCGTCGCGGTGAGTGCCTCGGTGCGGGTCAGCTCGTGCTGCACCGGCCGCCCGGTGCGCAGCACCGCCGCCGCCACCAGATCTTCGACCAGCATCTCCTGCTTGCCGCCGAACCCGCCGCCGATCCGCGCGGTGAGCACCCGCACCCGCTCCCGGGGCAGCGCGAGCACCCGGGCCAGCTCGTCGCGAACCAGGAACGGCACCTGGGTACTGGACCGCAGCACCAGCCGGCCTTCGCCATCCAGCCAGCCCAACGCCGCGTGCGTTTCCAGGGACGTGTGCGCCACCCGCTGGGTCCGCCAGGTGCCCTCCACGACGGTTGCCGCGGCGCGCAGCCCGGCGGCGAGGTCACCCAGCTCGGCGTGCCGCTCGGCGACCAGGTTGGCGCCCGGGTCGGCGATCCGCGCCTCGGCCGCCGTGGCGATCTTGTCGCCGTGCACCAGCGGGGCGCCCGGCTCGGTGGCCTGCTCCGGGTCGAACACCGCCGGCAGCACCCGGTAGTCGACCACGATTGCCCGGCAGGCCCGCTCCGCATCGGCCACCGTCTCGGCGACCACGGCGGCCACCCGCTGGCCGTGGAAGCGCACCACCGGATCGAGCATGACCATGTCGTCCGGGTCGTCCAGCCGGTTCTGGTGGCGGGCGCTGGAGTAGGCGACGGCCGGGGTGTCGAGATGGGTGAGCACCGCCTGCACCCCGGGCACCGCCCATGCGCCGGTGGTGTCGATGCCCAGGATCCGGGCGTGCGGGTGCGGGCTGCGCAGCACGACCAGGTGCAGCAGGCCGTCCGGTGGCGGGCCGTCCAGGGTGTACGGCTCGAGGCCGGTGACCACCCTGCGCGCGGCCGGCGCGGGCAGTGAGCCACCCGGCCCGGCGCCCTTCTTGGTGTTCACCGTGCCGTGCAGCGCGTCCTGGATGGACCGGTAGCCGGTGCACCGGCACAGGTTCCCCTTGAGCAGCCGAGGCAGCTGGTCGGCGTCGATCCCCGGGTCGCCCGGAGGGTGGTCGCCCTGAGGGTCGGCGTGTGCATCGACCCGGGCGCCGATCTCGCCGAGCGCGGCCGCGGTGACCACCATGCCGGGCGTGCAGTAGCCGCACTGGAACCCGCCGGCGTCGACGAACCGCTGCTGCACCGGGTGCAGGTCATCGGGCGTGCCCAGGCCGGCCGCCGTGATGACCTCCCGACCGCCGGCGCGTACAGCGGGATAGACGCAGGAGTGCACCGGCGCGCCGTCCACCAGCACCGTGCACGCCCCGCAGTCGCCGGCGTCGCAGCCACGCTTGACGTCGGTGTGCCCGTGCCCGCGCAGCAGCGTGCGCAGACACTGACCGGGGGCCGGCGCGGTGTCGGTGGCCACCCCGTTCACCTTGATGATCACGCGAGCTCCGCGCGGACCTGCTCGGCGAGCAGCCCGGTGACCGCGCGCCGCCAGTCCGGCGCGCCGTGCGGGTCGTCGAACCACCGCTCGATCCCGGCCAGCGCCGCGACCAGCTCGGCGGCATCCGGCACGGTGCGGAAGGCCAGCCGGTGCGGGCGTTCGACCGAGGCGGTCACGGTGAGCACGAACCCGCCGGCCACGTCCCGGCGCCCGATCACCACCGCCCCGGAGCGGCCCTCGCTGGCCAGCGCGGCCCGGCGGAACGCGGTGCGCGCGGCGAGAGCCACGGCGGGCAGCTCGACCGCGCGCAGCACCTCGCCCGGCCGCAGCGCGGTGCGCCGCTCGCCGAGGACGAACTCCGCGACGGGCACCCGCCGCAGCCCGCCCCCGGGCGTCCACAACACCGCCACGCCGTCCAACGCGGCAACCAGCGAGGTCATCGGCCCGGCCGGGAGGGCGAGGCAGATGTTGCCGCCCACCGTCGCGGTGTGCCAGATCTTGAACGAGCCGGCCAGCGCCGCGCAGCAGTTCCGGAACAGCGCCGCCGCCGGCCAGCCTGATGGCGCGGTGAACCCGGCCAGCTCGGCGAGGGTGCAGGTGGCCGCGACCTCCAGCCCCCGGTCGGTCACCCTCAGCGCGGGCCAGCCCAAGCCGGTCAGGTCGACCAGGGTGTCCAGCTCGGGCCGCGGCTCGGAGAACAGCCAGGTACCGCCGGCCAGCGGGGCGGCCCCGGGCCCGAGGCACGCCGCCAGCTCGGCGCGGTCGGCCGGCCGGTGCAGCGCGGTCACGGTATTCAGGTCCATCTGCGCGGCGGCACCCCCTTCCCGGCGGGGCCGCCGAGGCGACCTTGATCGCACCTCACCAGGGCTCGGTTCGGCAATCTGTTACCCGGAGACGTAACGACGGCGTTTCACACCGGTGATCAGGCGGCGGCGATTGCCGTGGCCCGGGGGAGCGAGGCTGAGAGCAATCTGGGGGAGACCGGCGGGGCTGAGAACGGGACCGTCTGGGCGCGGCCCATCCGGGGGAGCCGGTGACTCGTCTCCGGAGAAGTCTGCGATCATGGGACCCGCACAGCGGTCGCCCGTGCCGGCGCGGGCATGCACAGCGGAGGCGGGACCATGAGTCCAGCTCGAATGGACGGCCTGATCTACGGTGCCCTGCTGGCCGTAGTGGCCATCATTTCGATCGGCATCGCCCTGGCGGAGCTCCGCCGCAAGGGCGACTCCCGGGACGGCGAGATCGTCTCGATGAGCAGCGGCTTCGCCCTGTTCTGCGCCATCTTCGCGGTGGTGCTCCTCACCGGCTGGGTAGACCTGCTACCCCTCCCGCAATAACCCTCACGGCCCTCGCACCGAGCGGCGTTACCGCAGCCGCCGTACCGAGCGGCTCACGCACCGAGCGGCCTTACGCAGTTCCCCGACGAGTTGCACGACTCGGGTTGCGCGGCGCCGCCGGTGGGGCTAGGAGTAGCGGTGAGATCGCGCCTTGCGACCAACGTGGCCCGGGGGAGGACGCCGATGGCTGACCCGCGCCCGCTGTGGCGGCAGGCGTTCGACAGCGCCGAGAAGTTCGTCGGACCCAAGCTGGAGTCGGTGGTGCGCACCGACGAGTTCGCCAGGCTCACCGCATTGAGCTTCCAGGCGCAGGCCGCGCTCACCCGGCGGCTGAACGGGGTCACCGCGAAGCTGTGGCACCTGGTGAACCTGCCCGCCGGGACCGACGTGCTGCGGCTGCGCGCGCAGGTCGGTGCGCTGGATCGGGAGGTACGCCGGCTCACGCTCCGGCTCGAACAGGAACAGCAGGCGCACCGGGTCGAGGAGAGGACCGACGATGCCCCCGACCAACCCGATGGCCGTCCTGGACCGCATCCGCCACGAGGTGGAACGAAACGCGCTGCGGACTCGTAACGGGATCCGGCTGGCCACCCGAACCGAGCGGGTGGGCGTGGGCCAGGCGCCGAAGGACGTGGTCTGGCGCGCCGGCCGCTGCGAGCTGTGGCACTACCGCAACTCCAACGTCACCGTCTCCCCACCGCTGCTGATCGTGTTCAGCCTGGTCAGCCGCAGCTACATCCTCGACCTCACCCCGGGCAACAGCTTCGTGGAGCGGCTGCTCGCGGCCGGGTTCGACGTCTACCTGCTGGACTGGGGAGTGCCGGACGAGCGCGACGCGCAGAACCGGTTGGAGGACTACGTCGACGGCTACATCCCGACAGCGGTGCAGCGGGTCCGCGAGCTCAGCGGCGCCGACGAGATCAACCTGCTGGGCTACTGCTTCGGCGGGGTGCTGACCCTGCTGCACGCCGCCCACCATCCGGACTCTCCGCTGCGCAGCCTGACGGTGATGGCCACCCCGGTCGACTTCCGGCACATGGGCCCGCTGGGTGAGGTGTTCACCACCGGCGGGCTGGAGATCGACTCGGTGCTGGACGAGAACGGGAACCTGCCTCCTCGGATCATCCTGCAGGGCTTCCGCGCGCTCACCCCGATCGCCGAGGTGACCAGGTACGTCAACCTCTGGGAGAAGCTCTGGAGCGACGAGTACGTCGCCGCGTACCAGGCGATGACCAGCTGGTCCACCGACCACATCCCGTTCCCCGGGGCGGCCGCCCGGGAGACCGTGGACATGCTGTTGCGGAACAACGGGCTGATCAACGACAGGCTGAGCGTGGCCGGCGATCCGGTACACCTGGCCGACGTGACCCTGCCGTTCCTGTCGGTGCTCGCCGCACGTGACCACATCGTGCCCGAACCGGCCGCCGGCCCATTGATCGACCTGGTCGGCTCTCTGGACAAGCACGAGCTGCGGCTGGATGCGGGGCACATCGGGCTGGTGGTGGGACGCACCGCCGCGAAGACCACCGTCCCGAAGATCATCGAGTTTCTGCTGACCCGCAGTGAGGTGGCCCGGTGAGCATCAGCGAGCTGGACGCGAAGCACGTCGAGGCACTGACCCAGTTCTTCCTCCAGCTGCCCGAGGGTGACGTCACCTTCATCAAGGAGGCGGTCACCGACCCGGCGACCATCCAAAGCTGGGCGGACAGTCCCGATGCGGCCACCCGCTGGGTCGCCCTGGACGACAACGACAACAACGACAACACGGTCACCGGTTACCTCGCGCTCTACCGGCTGCCCGGCTGCTCGAACCACGTCGGCGAGCTGCGGTTGGTGGTACATCCGGAGCGCCGGGGGACCGGGCTGGGCCGGGAGCTGGCCCGCCTCGGCCTCAGCCACGCCCTGCGGACGGGCCTGACCAAGGTGATCGTCGAGCTGGTCGCCGACCAGGAGCACGCACTCGAGATGTTCCTCAAGCTCGGCTTCACCGGTGAGGCGCTGCTGCGCGATCACATCCGGGATCGGGACGGCGGGCTGCGCGACCTGGTCATGCTGGCCCACCACGTGGAGACGACCCGGGAGGCCATGACCGCGGTCGGCCTGGCTGACGAACTAGGAGGGGCCTGAGGATGACGGTTCTTGATCTGTTCCGACTGGACGGCCGGGTCGCGGTGGTCACCGGCGCGTCCTCCGGGCTGGGCGTCACCTTCGCCACCGCGCTGGCCGAGGCCGGGGCGGACGTCGCGCTCGGGGCCCGGCGGGAGGACCGGCTCCAGGACACCCGGGCGGCGGTGGAGAAGGCCGGCGGCCGGGCCATCGCGGTGCGAACCGACGTCACCGTGCCGGCGGACTGCGACGCGCTGGTGGCCGCCGCGGTGGCGGAGTTCGGCCGGGTGGACATCCTGGTCAACAACGCCGGAGTGGGCACCGCGGTCCCGGCGACCAGGGAGACCCCGGAGCAGTTCCGGTCGGTGATCGAGCTGAACCTGAATGCCTGCTACTGGATGGCGCAGGCCTGCGGGCGGGTGATGGGGCCGGGCAGCACCATCATCAACATCTCCAGCGTGCTCGGGCTGACCACCGCGGGCCTGCCGCAGGCCGCCTACGCCTCCAGCAAGGCGGGACTGATCGGGCTGACCCGAGACCTCGCCCAGCAGTGGACCAGCCGCAAGGGGATCCGGGTCAACGCGCTCGCCCCCGGCTTCTTCGCCTCGGAGATGACCGACCAGTTCGAGGGGTCCTACATCAACGATCAGGTGCTGCCGCGCACGCTGTTCGGACGCCTCGGCAGCCCCGAGGAGATCGGCGCGGCGTTGATCTTCCTGGCCAGTGACGCCAGCGGGTACATCTCCGGCGTCACCCTGCCGGTGGACGGGGGCATGCTGACGACCTGACCGGCCGCCCGGGCGATCCCTCGGGAAATGCGGTAGGTCACCGCGCGCGGTGATGCTGAGATCCGGGTCGGACAGGGGCCGGCAGGGGGACCAGCGATGAGCTACACGTTGAAACTGAGCGCGGGCGAACTGAGCCGCTATCGCTTGATGGCCGAGTACGCCCGGGACACCGAGACCGCGGACTGGACGGCGGCGGGCATCGGCTCCGGGGCCCGGGTCGCCGACGTCGGCTGTGGCCCAGGGGCGATGCTGCGGGTGCTCGCCGAGATCGTCGGCCCCACTGGGGCGGCGCACGGGGTGGACCAGGATCCCGACGCGGTGGCCGCCGCCGGCGAGGCGGTGGCCGGGCTCGGGCATGCTTCGGCGCGGGCGGGATCGGCGGCCGCCAGCGGGCTCGAGCCGGGCAGCTACGACTCGGTGATGTGCCGGCACGTACTGGGGCACAACGGCGGCGCGGAGCTGGAGATCGTCTCGCACCTGGCCGCGCTGGCCCGTCCGGGCGGCACGGTGGTGCTGGTCGACGTCGACGGCACCGCCACCCGGATGCACCCCGACGACCCGGACCTGGCCGACCTCACCGACCGCTACCTGGCCTTTCACCGCGCGCGGGGGAACCATCTGCTGGCCGGCGTGCAGCTCGGCTGGCTGTTGGAGCAGGTCGGCCTGGCCGTTGAGATGTTCCGGCACATCGGTCCGCTCATGCGGATACCACCCGGGCTGCGGCCGGCGGGCTGGGCCGCCAGGGATGCGCTGGTGGAGGCCGAGTTCGCCGCCGCCGAGGACCTGCTCCGCTGGGAGCGGGCCTTCGCCCGCCTGGACCTGGTGACGCCTCGGCCGTGGGGGCACGTGGCGGGCTTTCTCGCGGTCGGTCGCCGCCCCGCCGCCTCCTGAGCCTCCCGCCTGAGCCTCCCGCCCCGCCGCCTACTACTGAGCCTCCCGCCTGAGCCTCCCGCCGGTCAGGGCAGCGCGTGCGCGCTGAGCCACTCCGCGACGCCCTCGGCGGTATTGGGGCCGATCACGCCGGTGGCACCGCGCTGGACCTCGTCGGTGGCGTTCGCGACGGCGAGGGATTCATCGGCCATGGCGAACATCGGCAGGTCGTTCATGTTGTCGCCGAAGCAGACCAGCCGGTCGGCGGCCACGGCGGAGACGACCGCCTCCAGCGCGGCGGCCTTGGTGCCGTCCAGCGAACCGACCTCGAGCCAGTACTCGCCGGGCGCGTAGATCTCCTCGGACACCGTCACGTGGCAAGCGCCCAGCGGCTCGGCCAGGGTGTCGGACAACCGCGCCAGCTGTTCCTTCGGGCCGAGCACCGCCAGCGAGAACACCTGACCCGGGTCGATCTCGGGCCAGCCACGCAGCGGCAGCAGCCGGGGGTCACCGGCCCGCCGGCCCAGGTAGGACTCCACCGAGGGCGTGCTGTACCCGGGCAGCCAGCACACCCGATCCCGCCCGCCGTGGTTGACGAACAGGATCGGCTGGACCGGGCCGGGCCCTTCGGTGGCGCGCAGCACCGCGGCCACCGCTTCCTCCGGCACCCGGGCGACCCGGCTCGGCGCCCCGGTGCCCGGATCGGCGAGCACCGCCCCGCCGTAAGTGATCACCGGGAGCTCGAGCCGCAACCGGTCGGTCACCCGGGACGACGACTCGTACCCGCGAGCCGTGGCATAGGTGAACAACCCGCCGCCGGCGATCAGCGCGTTCACCACGGCGACCGTGCGGGCGCCGAGCGTGCCGTCCGGAAGCAGCAGCGTGCCGTCCAGGTCGGACACGTAGAGCGTGGCCACCCCCGATCAGGCGCGATCGCCGAGCGCGCGCTGGATGGCCAGCTGGTCGTGGTCGCGCTGGCGCTGCAGCTCCTGGTACGGCGTCTCGCCGAAGGCGCGCTCGGCCTGCTCGGTCAGCGTGGCCACGGTGGGCTCGTCGAAGTGGGGGTCGCCGAGCTGGGTCCAGCGCAGTTCCAGGCCGGGGCCCAGGTGGGCCAGGAAATGCGCCAGCCCGCCCGGACCGCCGCCCAGGTGGAAGGTGCGGAACGGCCCGGACGCCGCCCACCGCATGCCGATCGAACTGGTCACCACCTCGTCCAGCTCGGCGATGTCCACCACACCCTGCTCGACCAGGTGGACCGCCTCCCGGAACAGCGCCGCCTGCAGCCGGTTACCGACGAACCCGGGCACCTCCTTGCGCAGCACCAACGGCCGTTTGCCCAGCGCCCGGTAGAACCGCACCGCGTCGTCCACCGCCGCCGGGTCCGTGCGCTCGCCCGGCACCACCTCCACCAGCGGGACCAGGTGCGGCGGGTTGAACGGGTGGCCGACCAGCAGCCGCCCCGGCCGGGTCAGGTCCCGGGCGATGTCGGTGGCCCGGATGCCAGACGTCGAGGTCAGCAGCAGCGCGTCCGGCCCGACAACCTTCTCGATGCGGCCGAACAGCTCGCGCTTGAACGCCAGGTTCTCCGGCCCGTTCTCCACCACGACGTCGGCGTCGGCGACCGCGCGCTCGACGTCGGCCTCGAAGCGCAGGTGTTCGGTCAGGCCTTCGGTGGACATGCCCAGCTCGGCGAGCATCGGGGCGAGCTCGGCCAGCTCGGCTCGCACCCGCGCCTCGATGTCGGGCGCCGGGTCATTGATCGTCACTGTCAGCCCGTGCCCGAGGAACAGCGCCGCCCAGGAGATCCCGATGGTGCCCGCCCCCACCACGGTGATCCGGTTGAAGCGCTGGAGCACGTCAGCTGGGGTGGTTTCCGGTGTGGCCATCAACAGTTCCTTCCGCCGCGAGTCGGCCAGCTAGTCGAATACCGCGGCCGGGGCTGCTCGGCCAGCCTGCCACGGATGCCGACCGGTGCCAGCCAGCAAACAACCAGCGCTGCTGAGCGGTGCCGGCAACAGCGAGCGGCAACAGCGAGCGGCAACAGCGAGCGATCCCGGCTAGCGGTGCAGGGCGCCGTACCGACGGGTGGCCGCACCGGCCAGGGCGTCGGCCACCTGCTCGGCGTCGGCCACCGGTAGCAGCGCGGTGGTGATGCGCAGGTGGTCGCCGTCGATCGGGGCGGCCAGGAACGGCCGACCCGGCGCGGCGCCGATGCCCTGCGCGGCCAGCAGCACCATGGCGTCGCGTTCGCTGGCCACCGGCACCCACACGTTGAACCCGTCCCGGGCCAGCACCGGGATTCCGCGCTGGGCGAGCGCATCGGTGAGCGCGACCCGCCGCTGCACGTACGCGTCCCTGGCCTTGGCCACGGTGGCGGCGCAGTGCTCGTCGGTGAGCATCTCGGCGAGCAGTTGCTGCAGCAGCCGGGACGACCACGCCGGTCCTAGGTTGCGGCGGGCGATCACCGGCTCGATCAGGTCAGCCGGGCCGCCCACCGCGGCCAGCCGCAGGTCCGGTCCGTGCGACTTGGAGAAGCTGCGGATCGCCACGGTCCGCTCCGGCAGGTGGGTGGCCAGGCTGACCGGGGGAGCCACCGCGATCTCCCCGACGTGGTCGTCCTCCACCACCACGCAGGACGGTGCGCCCTCGCGCAGCACCTGCGCCAGCTCGGCGGCCCTGGCCGGGGTCATGCTGGCGCCGGTGGGGTTGTGCGCCCTCGGTTGCAGCAGCAGCGCGGCGGCGTCCCCAGCCCCGCCGGTGTCCGCGGCCATCCCACGCTCGGAAGCCATCCCGCGCTCCGCGGCCGTCCCACGCTCCGCGGCCGCCCCACGCTCCGCGGCCGCCCCAAGCTCGGCGGCGACCGCGCCGTTCGAGCCGTGCAGCACCGCGCGCAGCGCGTCCGGCCGCATCCCCTCGGCGTCGATCGGCACCGGCACCGGCTGCGCGCCGAGCAGCTCCAGCAGGTCCAGGAACGGCGGGAAGGTGGGGTTCTCCACCAGCACCCGGTCACCCAGGCGGACCAGGCTGGTCAGCACCCGGTCCACCGCGTCCAGCGAGCCGTCCACCACGGTCAGGCACTCGGGGTCGCAGATGTCCTTCCAGGTCCGCCGGATGACCAGTTCCAGCTCGGGCAGCACCGGCGGGTCCAGGTAGCCGGACAGTTGGGGGCCCCGGCGCAGCCCGGCCAGCACGTCGTGCGGGCTGGGCAGCAGGTCCGGGTCGGGCACCCCGGCGGACAAATCCATGGCGAACCCACCGGCCGAGCTGGCGATCCGCCAGAACCGGGTCGGCCAGCCGGCGTGCGAGGTCTGCGCGACGAACGAGCCGTTGCGCCCCTCGGTGCGCACCGCGCCGATCCGGACCAGTGATCGCCACGCCTCGTTCACCGTGGTGGGACTGGTGCCCAGGGCCTTGGCCAGGGTACGCACGGTGGGTAGCCGGGAACCGGCCGGGAGCTCGCCGGATTTGATCAACCGGTTCACGGCGGCCGCGATGCCGGCCGCGGAACGACTGGACGCCGCCTGCGCTATCCGGGCGACCTCGGGCTCCATCCGCTACTCCCATTCGGCGACGCTGCCGGAGTTGAATTGTCCTGTAACAAAACCTGTATTGCCCCAGTACAAGAGGAACAATATCGTCCTCCCTCTAGTCGCACACCTCGATCGGGGAGTTGGCATGCCGAACCTTGTCCGCGCCGCTCTGGTACAGACCAAGTGGACCGGGGACTCCGCCTCGATGATCGACCTCCACGAGAAGTACGCCAGGGAGGCCGCCCAGGAGGGCGCGAAGATCATGGGTTTCCAGGAGGTCTTCAACGCGCCGTACTTCTGTCAGGTGCAGGAGGCCGAGCACTACCGGTGGGCCGAGCCGGTGCCCGACGGGCCCACCGTGCAGCGGATGCAAGCCCTGGCCAAGGAGCTGGGCATGGTCCTGGTGGTGCCGGTCTACGAGGTGGAGAGCTCCGGCTTCTACTACAACACCGCCGCGGTGATCGACGCCGACGGCAGCTACCTGGGCAAGTACCGCAAGCACCACATTCCGCAGGTCAAAGGCTTCTGGGAGAAGTACTACTTCAAGCCGGGCAACCTGGGCTGGCCGGTCTGGGACACCGCCGTGGGCCGGGTGGGCGTCTACATCTGCTACGACCGGCACTTCCCGGAGGGCTGGCGCGCGCTCGGGCTGGCCGGGGCGCAGATCGTCTACAACCCCTCGGCGACCAGCCGTTCGCTGTCGTCCTACCTGTGGAAGCTGGAGCAGCCGGCCGCCGCGGTGGCCAACGAGTACTTCATCGCGGCGATCAACCGGGTCGGCGTGGAGGAGTACGGCGACAACGACTTCTACGGCAACAGCTACTTCGTCGACCCGCGCGGGCAGTTCGTCGGCGAGCCGGCCAGCGGCACCGACGAGGAGCTGGTGGTCCGCGACCTGGACCTGGACGTGATCGACGAGGTCCGCCAGCAGTGGGCGTTCTACCGGGACCGCCGCCCGGACGCCTACCAGCCGCTGGTCCAGCCCTGAGCCCAGCTCTGAGCCCAGCCGCTGGTCCAGCTCTGAGCCCAGCCCTGAGCCCGCCCGGCTCAGATCCGACGAAGACGGAGACACAGATGACCGGCGTCCACGCCGAGCTGCTCAAGCGCCGCCAGGCCGTGCTGCCCAGCTGGCTGTCCACCTTCTACGCCGAGCCGATCGACCTCGATCACGGTGAGGGCCGGCACGTGGTGGACGCCGAGGGCAACCGCTACCTGGACTTCTTCGGCGGCATCCTCACCACGATGACCGCGCACGCACTGCCGGAGGTCACCGCCGCGGTGTCTGAGCAGGCGGGGAAGATCCTGCACAGCTCCACGCTGTACCTGAACCGGCCGATGGTGGAGCTGGCCGAGCAGGTGGCCGAGGTGTCCGGGATCCCGGAGCCGAAGGTGTTCTTCACCTCCAGCGGCACCGAGGCCACCGACACCGCGCTGCTGCTGGCCACCGGGTACCGGGCGTCCAACCAGGTGCTGGCGCTGCGCAACAGCTACCACGGCCGGTCCTTCTCCTCCATCGGCATCACCGGCAACTCGGGGTGGTCGCCGACCAGCCTCTCGCCGGTGCAGACGTACTACGTGCACGGCAGTCGCCGGCTGAACGGACCGCTCGGCGGGCTGCACGGCTTGGACGACGCCGCGTTCACCGCCGCCTGCGTGGCGGACCTGGAGGACGTGCTGGGCCAGGTCAAGGACAACGTGGCCTGCTTGATCGCCGAGCCGATCCAGGGCGTGGGTGGCTTCGCCATGCCGCCGGACGGGCTGCTCGGCGAGTTCAAGAAGGTGCTCGACCGGCACGGCATCCTGTGGATCTCCGACGAGGTGCAGACCGGTTGGGGGCGCACCGGCGAGCACTACTGGGGCTGGCAGGCGCACGCCACCGACGGCGCCACGCCGGACATGGTCACCTTCGCCAAGGGGCTGGGCAACGGGCTGTCCATCGCCGGTGTGGTGGCCCGCGCGGAGATCATGGACAGCGTCCCGGCGAACTCCATCTCCACCTTCGGCGGCAGCCCGGTGACCGCCGCCGGTGCGCTGGCCAACCTGCGCTACGCCCTGGACCACGACCTGCAGGGCAACGCCGCCCGGATCGGCGCGGTACTGCGCGCGGCGCTGGACAAGGCCGCCGGGTTGCCCGGGGTGGCCGAGATCCGCGGCAAGGGGCTCATGATCGGCATCGAGCTGGTCGACGGCGACGGCCAGCCCAGTCCGCAAGCCGCGACCGAGGTCCTCGAGCTGACCAAGGCGGCCGGCCTGCTGGTCGGCAAGGGCGGCCTGCACGGGAACATCCTGCGCATCGCCCCGCCGCTCACCCTCACCGCCGACGAGGCCGAGCACGGCGCCGCCATCCTGGTCACCGCCCTGAACAAAACAGCAGCTCAGACCCCGTGAGTGGTTAGCGTTGCCATAGCAACGCTAACCACTCACGGGTCGTGACCAGCGGAGATGACGCGTGAGTACTACGTTGATCAAGGGTGGGTTGGTTATCTCGGCGACGGCTGAGGTGACCGCGGACGTGCTGGTGGACGGGGAGCGGGTGGTGGCGCTGCTGGCGCCCGGCTCGGGGCTGGCGGAGAACGCCGACCGGGTCATCGACGCCGCCGGCACGTACGTGATCCCGGGTGGGGTGGACGCGCACACGCACATGGAGATGCCGTTCGGCGGCACCTATGCGAGCGACACCTTCGAGACCGGTACCGCCGCCGCCGCGTGGGGCGGCACCACCACGATCATTGACTTCGCCATCCAGAGCGTCGGCAAGAGCCTGCGCGAGGGGCTGGACGCCTGGCACGCCAAGGCGGACGGGCGCTGCGCGGTGGACTACGGGTTCCACATGATCTTGGCGGACGTGAACGACCAGTCGCTCAAGGAAATGGACATGCTGGTCGGCGAGGGCGTGACCAGCTTCAAGATGTTCATGGCCTACCCGGGGGTGTTCTACTCCGACGACGGCAAGATCCTGCGCGCCATGCAGCAGGCCGCCGGGAACGGCGCGCTGGCGATGATGCACGCGGAGAACGGCATCGCCATCGACGTGCTGGTGCAGCAGGCGCTGGCGGCCGGGCGCACCGATCCGCGCTACCACGGGGACGTGCGGCACGCGCTGCTCGAGTCGGAGGCCACCCACCGGGCCATCCAGCTGGCCAGGGTGGCCGGCGCGCCGCTGTACGTGGTGCACGTGTCCGCCCAGCAGGCGGTGGAGCAGCTGGCGGCGGCCAGGGACAACGGGTTCCCGGTGTTCGCCGAGACTTGCCCGCAGTACCTGTTCCTGTCCACCGACGACCTGGCCAAGCCGGACTTCGAGGGCGCCAAGTACGTCTGCTCCACGCCGCTGCGCCCCAAGGAGCACCAGGAGGCGCTGTGGCGGGCGCTGCGCACCGATGACCTGTCCGTGGTGTCCACCGACCACTGTCCGTTCTGCTTCAAGGGGCAGAAGGAGCTGGGCCGGGGCGACTTCTCCAAGATCCCGAACGGCATGCCGGGCGTGGAGAACCGGATGGACCTGCTGCACCAGGCCGTGGTGGACGGGCACATCAGCCGCCGCCGCTGGGTGGAGCTGGCCGCCACCGCGCCGGCCCGGATGTTCGGGCTGCACCCGCGCAAGGGCACCATCGCGCCCGGCTCGGACGCCGACATCGTGATCTACGACCCGGCCGCCGAGCAGGTCATCTCCGCCGAGACACACCACATGGCGGTGGACTACTCCGCCTACGAGGGCAAGCGGATCACCGGGAAGGTGCGCACCGTGCTGTCCCGGGGCGAGGTGGTGGTGGACGGCGGGGAGTACTTCGGGCGCCCCGGCCGGGGCAGCTACCTGACCCGTTCCACCTGCGACTACCTGTGACGACCCAGACCTGTACAGAAAGGGCTGTATGAAGACCGTGGGGCACTGGATCGGCGGCAAGTACGTCGACGGCGAGTCCGGACGCACCGGCCCGGTCACCAACCCGGCCACCGGCGAGCGGACCGCCGAGGTCGCGCTGGCAAGCGCGGCGGACGTGGATCTGGCGGTGGCCGCCGCCGCCGAGGCCGCGCGGGTCTGGGGAAGGTCCTCGCTGTCCGCCCGCACCCGGGTGCTGTTCGCCTACCGCGAGCTGCTGGACCGCCGCCGCGACGAGATCGCCCGGCTGATCACCGCCGAGCACGGCAAGGTGCACGCGGACGCCCTCGGCGAGGTGGCCAGGGGCATCGAGGTGGTGGAGTTCGCCTGCGGCATCCCGCAGCTGCTGAAGAGCGCCGGGTCGTACGAGGTGTCCACCGGGGTGGACGTGCGGGAGCTGCGCCAGCCGCTCGGCGTGGTCGCCGGCATCACCCCGTTCAACTTCCCGGCCATGGTGCCGCTGTGGATGTTCCCGATGGCCATCGCCTGCGGCAACGCCTTCATCCTCAAGCCCAGCGAGAAGGACCCGTCGGCGGCGCTGCGGGTGGCCGAGCTGATGGCCGAGGCCGGGCTGCCGCCGGGCGTGCTGAACGTGCTCAACGGCGACCGGGTCGCGGTGCAGCGGCTGCTGCAACACCCGGATGTGGACGCGA
Organism: Pseudonocardia sp.; assembly: GCA_036402515.1. Classification (GTDB taxonomy): domain Bacteria; phylum Actinomycetota; class Actinomycetes; order Mycobacteriales; family Pseudonocardiaceae; genus Pseudonocardia. Next base: position 5,898 of record DASWST010000300.1, on the reverse strand, counting down.
TCAGCTTCGTCGGCTCCACCCCGGTCGCCCAGGCGATCTACCAGGCCGGCACCACCCCCGGGAAGCGGGTACAGGCCCTGGGCGGCGCAAAAAACCACATGCTGGTGCTGCCCGACGCAGACCTGGACCTGGCCGCGGACAGCGCGGTCTCGGCGGCCTACGGGTCGGCGGGGGAGCGCTGCATGGCGGTGTCCGTGCTGGTCGCGGTGGGAGGGATCGGCGACGAGCTGGTCGACAAGATCGCCGAGCGGGCCCGGGGACTGCGCATCGGCCCCGGCGACCAGGACACCTCGGAGATGGGCCCGCTGATCACCGCCGCGCACCGGGACAAGGTGGCCGCCTACACGCCGTCGGCCCGGGAGCAGGGCGCCGAGGTGGTACTGGACGGCACCGCCGAGCCGGTAGGTCCCGACGCCGCGCACTTCCTCGGGGTCAGCCTGCTCGACGAGGTGACCCCGGAGATGGACGCCTACCGCGACGAGATCTTCGGCCCGGTGCTGTCCGTGGTGCGCACGGACACCTACGCCGACGCGATGACACTGATCAACTCCAGCCCGTGGGGGAACGGCGCGGCGATCTTCACCGCGGACGGCGCCGCGGCCCGGAGGTTCGAGCGCGAGGTCGAGGCGGGCATGGTGGGGATCAACGTGCCGATCCCGGTGCCGGTGGCCTACCACTCCTTCGGGGGGTGGAAGGGCTCGTTATTCGGTGACCACCACATCTACGGCAGCGATAGCGTCCACTTCTACACGCGGGGCAAGGTCGTCACCAGTCGCTGGACCGCTCCGCGCGGCTCCGGCCTCGATCTGGCCTTTCCGTCCGGCAGCACCTCCTGAGGGGAGCCCCCATGGACTTCGGCATCGTTCTGCAGACCGACCCGCCGGCCAAGGACGTGGTCACCCGGATGGGCCGGGCTGAACAGGCCGGGTTCCGCTACGGCTGGACGTTCGACTCCTGCGTGCTCTGGCAGGAGCCGTTCGTCATCTACTCGCAGATCCTGGAGCACACGAAGGACCTGATCGTCGGCTCCATGGTGACCAACCCGAGGACCCGGGACTGGACGGTGACCGCGTCCGGGTTCGCCACGCTGAACGAGATGTTCGGCAACCGGACGGTATGCGGTATCGGCCGGGGCGACTCGGCGGTGCGGGTCACCGGCGGCAAGCCGACCACGCTGGCCGAGCTGGGCGCCGCCATGCACGCGATCAAGGAGCTGGCCGAGGGCCGCGAGGTGGACCTGGCCGGCACGCCGGTCCGGCTGCCCTGGGTCACCGACGGCCAGCTGCCGGTCTGGATGGGCGCCTACGGCCCGAAGGCGCTGCAGCTGGCCGGTGCCCAGGCCGACGGGTTCATCCTGCAGCTGGCCGACCCATACCTGACCGAGTGGATGGTCAAGCACGTCCGCGACTCCGCCGAAGCCGCCGGACGCAACCCCGACGACGTGACCATCTGCGTGGCCGCGCCGGCCTACGTGTCCGAGGACATCGAGCACGGCCGCGAACAGTGCCGATGGTTCGGTGGCATGGTCGGCAACCACGTGGCCGACCTGGTCACCCGGTACGGGGAGAGCTCGGACCTGGTGCCCCAGGAGCTGACCGAGTACATCAAGGGCCGCGCCGGCTACGACTACAGCCACCACGGGCGGGCCGGCAACCCGAGCACCGACTTCGTGCCGGACTCCATCGTCGACCGGTTCTGCCTGATCGGACCGGCCGAGGCGCACATCGAGAAGCTCCAACAGCTGCGCGAGCTGGGCGTGCACCAGTTCGCGGTGTACGACATGCACGATGCCAAGGACGCCACGATCGACGCCTACGGCGAGCGCATCATTCCGGCAATGAGTTGATCAGATCGGCCCATGTCGTTCTAGAGTGCGTGATCTCAGCTGTGATACCCCGAGTCGGCCATCCCGAGTGAGGCACCGATGGTTATGTCCACAGCATCACAAACCCAGGTCACCGACGCGGATGGCCGAGTAGACCTGGCCGATCGCTCAGCCCTGTTGGGCAGCCGCTTCGCCAACGAGGAGCTGTTGCCCACCAAGCTTTCCGAACGGAAGTGGACCACCTACAACTACGCCGCGCTGTGGATGGGCATGGCGCACAACATCCCCAGCTATCTGCTGGCCTCCGGGCTGGTGGCGCTGGGCATGAACTGGCTGCAGGCGTTCCTCACCATCACCGTGGCCAACCTGATCGTGCTGGTCCCGATGCTGCTCAACAGCCACGCGGGGACCAAGTACGGCATCCCGTTCCCGGTGTTCGCCCGGGCCTACTACGGGCTGCGCGGGGCCAACCTGCCGGCGCTGCTGCGGGCGTTCATCGCCTGCGGCTGGTTCGGCATCCAGACCTGGGTGGGCGGCCAGGCGATCTTCGTCATCGTCGGTGTGCTGGCCGGCGACCCATGGACCCACGCCACCGTGTTCGGCGGGCACCCCTGGACGATGTGGTTGTCCTTCGGGGTGTTCTGGCTGGCCCAGATGGCGTTGATCTGGCGCGGGATCGAGGGGCTGCGTCGGTTCGAGAACTGGGCCGCGCCGCTGGTCACGGTGGCCTTCCTGGCCCTGATGTTGTGGATCGTGTACCAGGTCGGCGGGTTCGGCCCGATCTTCGACCAGCCCTCCAAGCTGGGCTGGGGCCCGGAGTTCTGGTCCGTGTTCGCGCCCTCGCTGATGGGCATGATCGCGTTCTGGGCCACCCTGTCGCTGAACATGCCCGACTTCACCCGCTTCGGCGGCAGCCAGCGCAAGCAGGTGCTCGGCCAGATCTACGGGCTGCCCACCACGATGGCCTTCATCTCGATGATCTCCATCGTGGTCACCTCGGGGACCATCGTGCTCTACGGCCAGGCGATCTGGGACCCGGTGGACGTGGCCAGCCGGTTCACCAGCCCGGTCGCGGTGATCATCGGGCTGCTCATGGCGGTGCTGGCCACCATGTCCTGCAACGTGGCGGCGAACGTGGTCAGCCCGTCCTACGACTTCTCCAACGCGCTGCCGCGCTGGCTGAACTTCCGCACCGCCGGGCTGCTCACCGGGGTCATCGGCATCCTCATCCAGCCGTGGCGGCTGGTGTCGGACCCGCGCACCTACATCTTCACCTGGCTGGGCTTCTACGGCGGCGTGCTGGCCTCGGTGGCCGGCGTGCTGATCGCCGGCTACTGGGTGCTCGGCCGGACCCGGATCAACCTCGCCGACCTGTACCGCCCGGAGGGGGAGTACTGGTACTCCAGCGGGTGGAACTGGCGGGCCGTGGTGGCCACCGTGCTCGGCGCGCTGATTGCGAACGGCGGTGCGTACTCCGCGCCCGGCAGCGGCCCGTTCCCCGCCGAGGGGCTGATCCCGGTGCTCAAGCCGCTCTACGACTACAGCTGGGTGGTCGGCCTGATCGTCGGTTTCGTGGTCTACATCGCGCTGGCCCTGCCGGCGGCGGACCGCTCGGCGGCCGCGCCGGCCGGTTCCGCACACCGCGCCTAGGGATTCTGGTCCGCCGCCGCGGCCCGCGAGCGCAAGGCTCGCGGGCCGCGGCGCGTTGCGCTGGGGGGCGCGTCGGTAATGGTTCGGAATAGGCCTATCAGTCAGCTGAGAGGTTTATGTGAGCCACCTTTATATCGGCTGATAATCCGTCTGATCAGCCCTTTCGCCGAATCCAGTGACGTGGTCGGCGCCGCCGGGATAGGCCATTTGCACGCGCCCATCGGAGGGTGTACCTTCCCGAAAGGCAAACGGGCGTTTCTCCTTGACAGCAGGAGGTAGCAGCACTCCCAGGCTCATTGAGCGGCGAGATCAACGATCATCGGCACTTCTGTCCCCGAGCGTCCGCCGATGACTCTGATTTCGTGGATTGCCTGCGCCTTCATGGTCCTCGAGTGTTGTCCTCAGTGCCGAGCACCCGTATTGGCCCGCAGAGGCAGTAACACTATTTGCCATTCCATAACCCGAAGGGAACTGTTTTATGTCAATGGGTCGAGCAGTTGTTCGCGGGGGCGCACCCCTCGTGGGCGCCCTCTTCATGATGGCTGGCGCGATCCCGCTGGCCTGGGCAAACCCGCCCGCACCCGGCCCGCACCCCGGACCGCCGCCGCCGCCGCACGTCCGGGCCGATGACTGCACCAAGCAGCATGGCCGCATCGTGGCCGACCGGGGGAACCCGAGGAGTCACCACTGCGAGGGAGGCCCGCTCAACGGTCGCGGTGTTCAGTAACCAGCCGCACTGACGTTTCTTGCCCAGGTGGCCGACGCGGTCACCTGGGCAAGATGCCTCCTCGTGTTCGTTCGCTAACCCATCGGTTTAACCGATATTCGACACCGCGCCACCGGCCCGTCGCCCACCCTGGCGGCTTCTGGCCAATAGTGTCCATGGAACGACAGTGCGGCGGTCGACGATTGAGACCTCGATTGAGACCTCGCGAAGAATGGTAGGACGTGCGACCGCGGCGATCTCCGCCGCAATTCTTCGCGGGTACGCTTCAGGCGCACGATCCGTCCGGGATTCGCGGGTCATCGGCCAGGAGTGGGGTGGCCGAGGTGCCACGGACCATACCGGAACGACCGTTTCCCTATCCGCCGGGGTCACACGAGATAGCGCGGGCTTTGCTGCCCCCTTAAGGTGTGCGAGATGCCTCGGCTCAGCGAGCAAACTCGTGCCACCCGGCGTCGTCACATCCTGACCAGCGCATGGGCATGCTTCTCCCGCAACGGCTTCCAGGCCACCTCGATGGACGAGGTGATTGCGGCCACCGGGATGTCCTCCAGCGCCGTCTACCGGTACTTCCGAGGCAAGGACGAGTTGATCGACGCGACGGCCGAGGAGGGTCTCGCCCACGTGCGCAACATCTTCACCCGCGCGTTGGCCCAGCGTCCGACCCCCGCGCCAGCCGACCTCCTGGGCATCCTGGTCAGCGATCTGCGCCAGCGGTCCGAGCAGCCCGAGTACGACATGACGCGCATCGCGATCCAGAGCTGGGCGGAGGCGTTGCGCCGACCGAAGCTGCAGGCCCGGACCCGCGCGCTGTACCGCGAGGCGCGGGAGGAGCTCGTCACGCTGACCACCCGCTGGCAGCAGGAGGGCTACCTCCCGGCGGATGCCAACCCGCGCGCGACCGCGGTCGTGTTGTTCACCTTGATGCCCGGACTGCTGGTCGGCCGCCACCTCGTTGACAGCGTGTCACGAGACGACCTCATTCGGGGGGTCGGAAGCCTCGCCGATGCGCTTGCATCACCCACAGTAACCACGAAAAAGCGATCTCCTCGAGTGGCTGACGTGGCGCGGACCTGCTCTTAGCTCCATCTAGTGATCCATAGCAACACCCTGCGCCCCGATTCAACTCTCACTGAGCGTAGTAGTAGCATCCCCTCAGCAATTCGCAACGGGCGGTTTTCTTTGAACTGGCGACACCACCGCGCCGGATCGTCGAGCTCGGCAGCGCCACGAAGATTTCCGACCACTCGCCGGTGCCCCGAACGCCGGTTCCTGAGGTAGGCGAAAGGCTTAGGGGGAGTTGATGAGTCAGACCACCATCCGCGGCAGGACCCGGGGGGTGCGGATGGCCGCCGCGATGTCACTGGCCCTGGTGGTGGCGGCGACCACGGCGGCGTGCGGCGGGACTGCCCCGGCCCCGCCCACCGCGCGGGTCCAACGTGGCTCGGTCTCGACACAGGTTTCCGCATCGGGCGCACTGGCGGCGGTGACCTCGCAGAACCTGGGCTTCTCCAAGGCCGCCCAGCTGCTGGAACTCGACGTGAAGGTGGGCGACATCGTTCGCCCCGGCCAGGTACTGGGCCGCCAGGACCCGTTCTCCTTCCAGCAGATCCTCAACCAGGACCAGGCGCAGCTGAACAACCAGCGGGCCATCCTGGACCGGATCGTCAACGGCACCATCGTGCACGGCGACCGCAGG
>DASWST010000299.1:0-11084 GCA_036402515.1 Pseudonocardia sp. | reverse complement strand
GGCGCCCGGAGCGTCGGCTTCGGTCAGCGACGCGGTGTGGTCAGGATGGTGGCCAGCTCGGCCGCGTGGGTAATCGGCGCGAAGTGGCTCGCTGCGAGGCTGTGCACGGTGAACGGGTTCGCCGGCGTGAGTTGATCGGCTTCGGCGATCATGCGGCCCTGCACAGGGAGCGGGATGACCTCGTCCTCGGTTGTCCGGATGTAGGTGTGCGGCACATTTCCCCAGGCGTCGGGGTCGGCTTGCGCATTCGCCAAGACTGTTCCCAGTGGCTCGTCGGCGGGAACACGGTCTTGAATCCGTGGCCAGGCAGCTCGATCGGCAGCGCGCGGCACCCGCGCAGCACGATCTCGGTGACCAGTGGGTTCCACAGGAACGAGGTGGCCCCGGATCCAGTCAGCAGCAGATACGTGGGGTCATCGCCGCTCATGCCAACAGATTCTGGTCCACTTTTCGCAATTCGGAGTCCTCGTGTTCGGGGTCGTGCGGTTTGCTGAGGGCTCGGGTGCTGCGTCCGTGTGGTTGAGTGGTCGGAATCCTGCGCGTTGGTCCAGCCCAGCGACCGCCTGGCGGTCGATGCGGTAGATGCCCATCGCGGTGCCGATCTGCTCGCGCGGCACCATCTGGTAGAACTGAAATATAAGAGACGGTTAGTTCGCAATAAGAGACGTACTTAAACTTATAAGAGGCGCCCCGGCAGCTAACACGCATGGAGCCAGCTAAGGTGGAGGGCGTGCTTCAGCAACAGGCGCCCATTGTCGGGCCTGTCGCCACCCGCGGCGAAACGGGCGGCTTGCGGCGCCGCAGGCGCGGCCAGGAGCTGCACGCGGCCATCGTCGACGCGGTGCTGGGGGAGTTGCGGGAGCAGGGCTACGCCGGGCTGACCATGGACGGGGTGGCCGCTCGCGCGCAGACCGGCAAGGCAACGCTGTACCGGCGCTGGCAGAGCAAGGTGGAACTGGTTGTCGCCGCCCTGGAGTTCGCGATGCCGAAGATGCGGGTCCCGGCCGACCGGGGCGACCTGCGTGGCGAGCTACTGGACGTGCTGCACCAGTTGGCCGAGGAAATCGGGAGCCCCTCCGGTGAGGCGGCCCGCGGCCTGATCGCCGAGCTCGTCCGATCGCCGGCGCTAGCGCAAGCCGTCCGTCCCTTCCTCGCTGACTCGGTGACGGCCCCGACACTGGAAGTGCTGCGGCGGGCCGCCGTGCGCGGCGAGATACCGGTCAGCGCGTTGACGCCGAGGTACGCCAGCATCGGCACCGACCTGCTCCGCCAGCATGCCCTGGTCAACGGCAGCCCCGTTCCCGATGAAGCGATCACGGAGATCGTCGACGGCATCCTTCTCCCGCTCATGCGCGGCCTTGCCACCACGTAGTTCTGGGCCCCGAGACGGCGATCGTTCGACATAGGATCGCGACGCCGCCGGTCGGAGGGGAGGCGCGGCTGTGATCGATCCCTTGCAGGACTCCATCGAGAACCTGGCGCAACTGCTGCGCCGGTCGGTCTCCGTGGACGACGCCGACCTGCGCCTGGTGGCCTGCAGTACCCACTTCGGGGACGCCGACCAGCCCCGGCTGGACGCGCTGCTCGGGCGGACCGTGGACGACCGGACCCGCCGCTACCTGGTGGCCTCCGGATACCAGCAGTGGCGGGAGGCCCAGCGGATCCCGGCTCAGCCGGAACTGGGCACCGAGCGCGACCGCGTCGGGTTCCCGCTGCGGACGAAGTACCAGCTGCTCGGGGTCATGTGGGTGCTCGACGACGGCACGATGTCCGAGCAGCAGATGCGGCTGGCCGGTGAGACAGCCGCCCGGGTCCAGTCGATCCTGGCCCGGCGGGAGCAGGAACAGGCCGAGTCCGACGCGCGCCAGGAGGACGCCGTCCTCGAGCTGCTCGCCGCTGATCCGGCGGCCCGCACGGCGGCGGCGGCGCGGCTGCGCGAGCGCAACGGTTTCGACCGGGCCCGGGAGGTGGTGGCGCTCGCCCTGTCGACCAGGCCGCCGCACCGGGACGTTACGTGCCCACCGGCCGGGTTGGAGGACCCTCCCGAGGTGGTCCTGCGCCGCGCGATCCGCTCAGCCACGCGGGGCCGGGCCGCGGTGGCGTTCGGCGTGCGCGGTGCCCAGGCTTTGGTCCTGCTCGGCGGCCAGCAACGGCCGGCCGGCGCCGACCTGCGCGAGCTGGCGCACGCCCTGCACCGGGAGATCCAGCGGGGCAGCACCGAGCTGGGCGAACGGACCACCGTGGGGGTCGGCTCCGCCCGCGACGAGCTGACCGACGCCGCGGTCTCGTTCCGCCAGGCGCTCACCGCCGCCCGGGTGGCCGCCACACTGGGCCGGCCGGCCGGGGTGTGGGGGGACGACCCGCTGGAGGCGCTGCTGGACGTCGTGGTCCTGCCGGACTGGGACGAGCAGTCCATCCCGGACGTGCTGCGCACCCTGTCCGACTCCCAGTCCGGCGCCACCCTCGAGGTGGTGGAGACGTTCCTCGACCTGGCCGGCAACGTCGTCGCCACCGCCGAGCGGCTGCACGCACACCGCTCGACGATCTACTACCACCTGGGCAAGTTCCAGGAGAGCACCGGGCTCGACCTGGACGACGGGCGGATCCGCCTGCTGCTGCACCTGTGGTTCCGGGTTCGGCCCACGGTCACCAAACAAACGCCGGCCGGAAGCTCGGGTCGCTGAGGCCGCCCACGCCGGTCATTCGTTCGCCAGTTCGGTCAGTACCTGCTCGAGCGCGGCCAGCCCGTGCGCGAGTTCGGCGAAGCTGGTGCTCAGCGGGGACAGCCCGATGCGCAGGCCGTCCGGCGTCCGGAAGTCGGGGATGACGCCGCGTTCCCACAGCAACCCGGTTGCGGCGCGCGCGTTCGGGTGGGCCAGCGTGATGTGGCTGCCCCGGCGTGCGCTGGGCACCGGGCTGGCCAGCGTGGCGCCCAGCGGAGCGAGCAGGTTTTCCGCGACCGTGATCGCGTACTCGGTGAGCGCGACGGACTTCGCCCGGATCGCCGGCAGCCCCGCCTCCTCCACCAGCCCCATCATGTCGATCATCGGCTGCATGGCCACGATCGCTGGTGTCCCACTGAGGAACCGGCGGATGCCTGTGGCCGGCTGGTAGGACTCCCCCATCTGAAACGGGTCGTCGGCGCCCATCCAGCCCCAGATCGGCTGTTGCAGCCGATCCTGCAGCTCGGCTCGGACATAGCCGAAGGCCGGGGAACCGGGCCCGCCGTTGAGGTACTTGTAGGTGCAGCCCACGGCCAGGTCCACCGTCCAGTTGTCCAGCTCGGTGGGGACCACGCCGACCGAGTGGCACAGGTCCCACAGCACCAGGGCGCCCCGCTGGTGTGCCAGCGCGGTGATCTCCGGCAGGTCGGCGAGCCAACCCGACCGGTATGCCACGTGGCTGAGCAGCACCAGCGCGGTGTCCTCGGTGACCACCTCGCGCACCTGTTCCAGGGTCACCCCGGCGGCCGGATCCACGTCGATCCAGCGCAGCCGCAGCCCGCGCTCGGCGGCGACGCCCTGCAGGACGAACCGGTCGGTCGGGAAGTTGTCCCGGTCGCACACCAGCTCGCGGCGTCCGGGTTGGGCGTCCACCGCCGCCCGGATCAGCTTGTAGAGCAGCACCGTGGTCGAGTCGGCGATGGTGGTCTGCCCGGGCGCGGCCCCCAGCGCGATACGACCCAATGCATCGCCCACCCGGGTCGGCTCGTCCATCCAGCGCTCGTCCCAGCCACGGATCAGCCGTCCGCCCCAGTCCTGGTCCACGAACGTGCCGAGCCGCTCCCGGGTGACCCGCAGCGGTCGGCCCAGCGAGTTGCCGTCGAGGTAGGCGTGCACCTGAGCCGAGGGCACGAAGCGCTCGCGGAACCGGGCGAGCGGGTCGGCCGCGTCCAGCTCGGCGGCCCGGGACAACACATCAACAGAGGTCAACTCAGGCTCCGATCTCGGTGCGTACCGCGAACAGCTCAGGGAAGAAGCTCAGGTCCATGGCGCGGCGCAGGAAAGCGACGCCGGACGAACCGCCGGTGCCGCTTTTGAAGCCGATCACCCGCTGCACGGTGCGCAGGTGTCGAAACCGCCAGGCCTGGAAGTTGTCCTCCAGGTCGACCAGGTCCTCACATGCCTCGTAGACACCCCACGTCTCGTCGCCCGGTCGCTGGCCGCGCTCGTAGATCTTCCGGAACAGCGGGATCAGTTCGGGTTGAGCCACCCAAGGCCGGGTGACGTCGCGGTCGAGTATCTCCGCCGGTACCGGGTGGCCGGCCCTGGCCAGGAACCGGAGAAACGCGTCGTAGAGCGTCGGCTCGGCCAGCAGCTCGGCCAGCATCCGCTGTGCCGCCGGTTCGCTGTCGAACACCGGCAGCATGGCGGCGTTCTTGTTGCCCAGGATGAACTCCACCGCCCGGTACTGGGCGGACTGGAACCCCGAGGAGCTGCCCAGCGCCCCTCGGAACTGCGCGTACTCGGTGGGGGTCAGGGTGGCCAGCACCGACCACTGCTCGGTCAGCGTGCGCTGCACGTGTTTCACCCTGGCCAGGCACTTCAACGCCGGGTGCAGCGCGTCCGCGTCCAGGAACCCGCGCGCCCGGCGCAGCTCGTGCAACGTCAGCTTCAGCCACAGCTCGGTGACCTGGTGCTGGATGATGAACAGCATCTCGTCGGGATGCGGTGGGTCGCTCTTCGGATGCTGCGCGTCCAGCACCGCGTCCAGCTCCAGATAGCGCCCGTAGCTCATACCCGTGCCCAGATCCGTCCGGACACCGGCCTCGAGCGGACGAATCCCGTCCTCCAGGCTCATCGCTCGCCCTGCCTCCTCCGGCACTCGACCTCGGCGCACAGCGTCGCCCGGGTAACCAGTACAGCCGCACCGGGGAGCTGGTGCCTCGTCGCGCCGTCGCAGGTTTCCGCCGACTTTTCCGACGTATGCCGGAGGATCAGACCTCGTCCGGGTTGCGGTCGGGGCGTAGCCCTCGCCACGCGGCGTGGCGCAGCCGACCGTCGTGGGTGAGGGTGCGGTAGACCACCTCGCCCACCAGCTGGGGGTGTACCCAATGGGCTTTGCGGGCGTCTTCGCGTGGCACCGGTTCGTCGAACGGGCTGTCGGGTCTGCGCAGCGGCTGGAGTTGGGCGAGCAGGTCGCGCAGCATCGCGTCGGTGAACCCGGTGCCGACGTGGCCCAGGTAGCGCAGCTGGCCCTGCTCGTCGTGGGCCCCGAGCAGCAGCGCGCCCAGGCTGCCGGCCCGTCGGCCTTCGCCCGAGGTCCAGCCGCCCAGCAGCACTTCCTTGGTGTTCAGCAGCGCGGTTTTGATCCACGCGGGGGAGCGGCGCCCAGGCTCGTAGCGGGAGGTGCGGCGCTTGGCCACCACGCCTTCCAGGCCGTGTGCCCGGGCAATCTCCAGTGCTTGCCCGCCGGACAGATCGGTGATCGAGGGTGGCACGTCGATCCGGTCCAGGGACTCCATGCCGAGCTCGAGCAGCCGGGCCCGGCGGGCGTCGTAGGTCTGGTGCAGCAGCGATTCGCCGTCCAGGGACAGCAGATCGAACACATACAGCCGGACCGGCACCCGGGTGCGCAGCGCCTCGGACGGGGCGCGCACGTGCATCCGCTGTTGCAGCAGCCCGAAGTCCGGGCGGCCCTGGGCGTCGAGGGCGACCAGCTCACCGTCGAGTAGCACCGTGTGCTCGGAGCCGAGCCCGGTCTCGGTGATTTCCGGGTACCCGGCGGTCACATCGTTGCTGTTGCGGCTGGTGATCCTCACCTGATCGCCGGCGGCGGCCACGATGGCCCGCACGCCGTCCCATTTGAACTCGAACGCCCAGCCCGGTGAGCTCGGCGGCTGGCCGGGGGTCGCCAGCATCGGCCGCACCGCCGGGGGCAGCCCAGGTTCAGCCGACAACTCGACCATTCCCGGGAGCGTAGCCAGCGCTGGTCGGCGACGACTGAGCCTGGGTCAGGAGGTGGTGAGTTGCTGGTCGAGCCGGTGGAAGATGACCCGCCCGCCGTCGTGGGCGCCGGCGGGGTCGTCGGCCTGTTGGTAGTCCCCGGCCTGGAAGCGCACGGTCTGGCCCTTGAACTCACCCGGAATGGGCGCCGTCAGCTGGCGGGTGGTGCCGTTGAGCGTCGCGGAAAAGGCCAGGCTGCCATTGCCCGGGTCGGTGATGGTGAAGTCGAACGGGCTGTTCAGCGGCACATTGTCCAGCAGCGGGTAGTTGATGTGGTCGTTTCCGTCCTGGACCTGCTTGACGACGACCTTGAGCTGGCCTTGCTGGAAACGAACCATCACGTAGGGCACCGAACTGATGTCGTTGGCCCCGTGGATCTGGCCCAGGATGATGCCCTGGCCGTCCTGGGGTACCTGCAGCAGTGTCACCGAGGCGTTCAGCGTGTGGGTGCCTTTGCCAGCGGTGAAGTTGGTCAGGCTGTTCAGTTCGGTGCGAGGGTGGTCGGAGTTCGTGGTTGTCGCGCCCTGCGAGGGCGCCCAGAACATCAATCCGCCGTCGGGCGCCGCGGTCATCCATGGCGCGGTGATCGCCGCGGGATCGATTGTGGACGCGTTGCCGTCACCGTTCTCCTGAGGAATGCTTAGCTTCCAGCCCGCCAGGTTGATGCCGACGCCGGGCGGCGGCGGCGGCGCGGCCGGCCCGGCGGGCGGTGCGCTCGGCCCTGGCGCCGGCGGATGGCCGCCGGTGCCGAGACCGATCCACAAGCCGCCGGCCAGGACCAGAAGAGCCGCCGCGGCGGCTAACCACTGCCTTTTTTTCGACACTGCCGAGAGCTTGGGTGGGAGTCCGCGCCGCATCACCAGGCCTAGGCTAGCGCGAGCGCGGACCGAGAGTCGCGGCCCCGGGTGGGCCCTCGGGGGTGCGGGATCAACCGGCGGATGGCACGGAAGCACGTCGTGGCTGGTCGGACCGCACGATAGCGCCGGTCTATTGCCTTGACTCGTCTCCGGGCCAGTATTTACGTTCTGTAACGCGTTGCAGAACGCTTGTTCGCGGTTGGGGCAGCCTCGTGCCGCAGGCAACGGAGCGGAGGCCAGGTGTCGGAGGCCACGTCCTCCAATGCCACATCCCGCAAGGTCACGTCTCCCAAGGTCACGTCCCCCAAGGTCCACGTCCCCCAAGGTCACGGTGGATGGCCTCTCCGTGCGGCTGAGCGGCAATCAGATCTTGAAAGACATTTCGCTCACGGTCGATCCGCATGAGTTCGTCTGCATCATCGGTACCTCCGGCGGCGGCAAGACCACGCTGCTGCGGGCGGTCGCCGGGCTGCTTCCGGCCAGCGCCGGGTGCGTCCGGTTGGACGGCGAGGAGATCGTCGCGCCGAGCCCGCGCATCGCCATGGTGTTCCAGCAGTTCGGGCTGTTTCCGTGGAAAACGGTGCGGGCGAACGTGGAGTACGGCCTGCGCGTGCAGCGGCGGGCCGATGAGAGCCACCGGGTGGACCGGCTGCTGGAGATCATGAACCTGGCCCATGTGGCGGGCCGGTATCCGCATCAGCTCTCCGGCGGGATGAAGCAACGGGTGGGCATCGCCCGCGCCCTGTCGGTGGAGCCTGAGCTGCTGTTGCTGGACGAGCCGTTCAGCGCGGTGGATGCGATCACCCGCGAGCTGCTGCAGAACGAGGTGCTGCAGCTGTGGGACCGCAACACCGACATGACCGGGATGCTGATCACCCACGATATCGATGAGGCGATCCTGATGGCCGATCGGATCGTGGTGATCGCCGGCCCGCCGGGGCAGATTGCGATGCAGGTCGCGGTGCGCATCCCACGGCCCCGCACGCCCCGAGAGGTGCGGACCCACGAGTCCTATCCCGAGCTGCGCGATCAGCTGTGGACCGCGTTGCGGGACATGGCCACTCACGACCTGGAGCGGAGGTGACCGCCACTACCCAGCGGCTCGGCACCGGGCAGCCGCCACGCAGGTCTCGTCGCCCGGCCCGGAGCATCAACGCCTTGCTGACGCCGGCCGCCCGCTGGGCACTGCGCCTGACGTCGGTGCTGGTGATTCTGCTGGCCTGGGAGATCTACGGGCGGGCGATCAACCCGGTGCTGTTGTCCTCGCCCAGCGCGATCTCCCGGGCATTCGTCGACATGATCGTTGACGGCACGCTGTCCCAGGCGTTGGCGGAGAGCCTGGTGGTGCTGGGCGCGGGCTCGGTCATCGGCGTCGCGATCGGGCTGGCGGTGGGACTCGCGGCCGGTCGCAACCGGGTCTTCGCGACGCTGATCGAGCTGCCGCTCAATGCGCTGTACGCGACCCCCAGCGTGGCGCTGATCCCGATCATCGTCGTGTGGTTCGGCTTCGGGCCGACCGCCAAGACCGTGGTGGTGATCCTGTTTGTGCTGTTCCCGGTGCTGATCAACACAATGCGCGGGGTCCAGGAGGTGGATCGGGAGCTGGTCGAGGTGGCCAGGTCATTCTGCAGCGGCGAGCGCCGGATGTGGTTCGACTTGATCATTCCCTCGGCGTTGCCCTACATGGTGACCGGGCTGCGGTTGGCCATCGGCCGGGCCCTGATCGGGGTGATCGTGGCCGAGTTCTTCACCGCCTTCGCCGGCCTCGGCCACCTGATCGTCACCAACGCCAACAGCTTCCGGACCGACCGGACCTTCGTGCCGATCCTGGTCATCGCGGTACTCGGCGTGCTGTTCACCGCGCTGCTGGAGTTCGCCGAGCGCCGCGTCGTGCGCTGGTCGGCCAAGGACTGAGGAGGCGGGGATGAGACTCCCACCGAGGCGAGCGCTCGCCGCACTGCTGTCGGTGTGCTGCCTGGCGCTTGCCGGATGCGGCGCGTTCGGGGATCGCCAGGCCGCTCCCGGTGGCTCGGCGAGTGGCCCGGTGGTGATCCGGCTGGGGCTGCCCACCGGGGTCACCAGCTTCGCCAACGCCGACCTCGCGGTGGCCCAGCAGAAGGGTTTCCTGGCCGAGGTCGGCATCACCGTCGAGCCGCAAAACCTGCGCTCGGGGGTATCCGTGGTGCAGGGGGTGGTAGGAGGTGCCCTGGACGTCGGGGCGGCCAGCATCGAGCCGGTGGTGAACGCGGCCGCGGCCGGCGGCAACGTGGTGATCATCGGCGCCTACACCGACAAGTTGACCGTATCGGCGGTCACCGCGTCCGACATCCGAACAGCCGCCGACCTGCGCGGACGCCGGGTCGGGGTACAGGAGGTGGGCGCGTTCCGGGAGGTGATGACCAGGCTGGTGCTCCGGTCCGGCGGGTTGACCCAGCAGGACGTCCAGTACGTGCCGGTGGACGCGCAGTCCTACACCGCCGCGCTGGTCGACGGCCGCATTCAGTCAGCCATCCTGCAGACCGAGCAGAGCATCGCCGCGGTACGCGATCATCCGAACCTGCGGGTGCTGGCGAACCTGGCCGACATCGTGCCGCAGTACCACTACGGCACCTACTTCGTGTCCCGCGCCTGGCTGGAGCGAAACCGTGACACGGCCACCCGGCTGCTCACCGCGCTCACCAGGGCGCACCGGTACATGTACCAGAACAAGCCGGAGACGGTGCCCATCGTCGCGGCGGCCACCGGCTTCGACGAGGCCGTCACCGGGCGGGCCTACGACGAGCTGCTGGGCAAGCAGGGCGTTTTCCCGGTCAACACCGGGCTGGACCGCGGCCGGATCGATGCGACCATCCGGCAGATGCGCGAGCTCGGAATCCTCGACCGTGACCCGCCCCCGTTCGACCGACTGGTCGACCCCGCACCGGTGTCGGCCGCCGTATCCCAACTGGGCCAGGAGACCGGCGACCCCCGCTGGCGCTGATCTAGCCCCGCGAACGCAGTGGAAGGTGGTTACAACATGACCGATACCCAGACCTTGGCCGCCGCGGGGGACACCGCGATCCCGGACGTCATGCGGGCCGCCGTGCTGTTCGGTCCGGGCGACCTGAGGGTGGTCGATCGCCCGGTACCCCAACCGGAGCGGCACCAGGTGCTGGTCCGGGTGGCGATGTGCGGGACCTGTGCCACCGATCTCAAGCTGGTCGACGGGCACTTCCCGCAGACTCCGCCGTTCGGCGAGTTCACTCCCGGCCACGAGTGGACCGGCACGGTGGCGGCACTCGGCGAAGGGGTCGACGAGTTCGCGGTGGGAGACCGGGTCTGCATCGAGGTGCACGCCGGCTGCGGCCGCTGCGACAACTGCCTGGTCGGGCGCTACACCGCGTGCCTGAACTACGGCCGCCCCGCCAAGGGCCAGCGGGCCAGCGGGATCACCGTCAACGGCGGCTTCGCGGAGTACGCGGTGCACGACATCAAGGCGCTCTACAAGCTCCCGGACCAGGTCTCGTTCGAGGATTCGGTGCTGATCACCACGGCGGGCACCGGGCTCTACGGGATCGACGTGGCCGGCGGCTACATGGCCGGCCAGGACGTGGTCGTGATCGGACCGGGTCCGGTCGGGCTGATGACGGTGCAGCTGTGCAAGCAGCTCGCGGCACGCCGGGTGATTCTGGTCGGCACCCGGGAGGCTCGGTTGCGGCTGGGCGCCGAGCTGGGCGCAGACGAGCTGGTCAACGTCCGGGAGGTGGACGCGGTGGCCCGGGTCCGCGAGCTCACCGGCGGCGACGGCGCCGACTGGGTGATCGAGTCCTCCGGCGGGTCCGGGGTGCCGCAGCAGTGTGTCGAGATGACCAAGCGCGGTGGCCGCATCGTTTTTGTGGCCTTCTATCCGGGCCCCGTCACGATGGACCTCAGCGCGGTGGTCCGCAACGACATCACCATGTACACGTCCCGGGGCGAGGGCGGAAACAACGTCAAACGGGCCGTGGCGATGGCGGCGACCGGGAAGCTGCGCGGCGCTGAGCTGGTGACCCACCGGTTCCCGCTGGAGGACATCGCCGAAGCGTTCCGCGTCGTCCGGGAGCGGGACGGCGACCCGATCAAGGTTGTCTTGGTGCCCTGAGGTCGGAGCCCGGCGGGAGGTGCCGCCCGGCGGTTGAACGACTATCGGGGTGGCCGGGCCAGATAGTCGTCCTCGGCGGCATAGTCGAATCGGTCGACGAAGAAACGCTCGTCCAGCTCGGGCGGGAGCTTCGCCGCACCGTCCACCCGGCACCGCTCGACC
>DASWST010000298.1:0-55047 GCA_036402515.1 Pseudonocardia sp. | reverse complement strand
CGCTCGAACCACCGGGCCCGCTGGAGTCGGCATCCGCCCGGGCCGGGACGCCTTCGTCCCCGGGCTCGGCTCGCCATCGTCGGCGGGACAGTCCCACGCGAGGCTCCTAGCCGGCCAGCGGGACCCGGTAGCCCGAGCCGACCACTGTCTCGATGATGCCCGGTTCCCCCAACTTCTTACGCAATGTCATCACAGTGACACGCACCGTAGTAGTAAACGGGTCGGCGTGCTCGTCCCACACCCGTTCCAGCAGCTCTTCGCTGCTGATCACCGCACCGCCCGCGCCGAGCAGCACCTCCAGCACGCCGAACTCCTTGCGGGTCAGCTCGACCAAACCGCCGGAGCGGCGCACCGTGCGCCGGGCCGGGTCCAGCACCACATCGCCGGCGGCCAGCACCGGCGGCGTCGCCGGGGTGGCCCGCCGGGCCAGCGCGCGCATCCGGGCCACCAGCTCCGGAAAGTCGAACGGCTTGGCCAGGTAGTCATCCGCGCCCAGGGTCAGCCCCTCGACCTTGTCCGCGAGCGTGCCGCTGGCCGTCAGCATGATCACGCGGGTGGTCGCCCCGTCCTGGGTGAGCTGGGCACACAGATCGTCCCCGGACATCCCAGGCAGATCCCGGTCCAGCACCACCACGTCGTACCGGGTCACCGCGGCCTTTTCGTGCCCGACATCGCCGTCGTAGGCAACGTCCACCGCCATGCCCTCTCGCCGCAGCCCCCTGGCAAGCGCATCAGCCAGCGGTTGTTCGTCTTCCACGATCAGTACCCGCACGCTGACCAGGGTAGAGCCACGGCTGCTCGGCCGGCGTCCCCGCCTCGGTGGCGGTTCGGTCCTCGGTCAGTCGCGGGGACGGTGACCGAGCGGACCGGCACCCTCGCCCGCGCTCTCGATGCCGTTCCCACTGCCGTTCCCGGTGCCGTTCCCACTGCCGTTTCCAGCGCCGTTCCCGGTGCTTTCCTCGCGGTTGGCGGCCCGGCCGAACTCGGCGGGCAGGGCCGCGGTCCATTCGGTGACCCGCCGGGCCACGTCCTGCGCGGTCAGGCCCGCGGCGGCCAGCACCTCGCCCCGGCTGGCGTGCTCCAGGAACCGCTGCGGCAAGGCCAGGTCGCGCAGCGGCACGTCCACCTCGGCGGCCCGCAACGCGGCGGCCACCGCCGAGCCGATGCCCCCGTGCCCGCCGCCGTCCTCCACCGTCACCACCAGCCGGTGCCGGGCGGCCAGCTCGACCAGCCCCTGGGAGACCGGCAGCACCCACCTCGGGTCCACCACGGTCACCTCGATGCCCTGGTGGGCGAGCCGATCGGCGGCGGCCAGGCCGAGCTCGGCAAACGACCCGACGCAGACCAGCAGCACGTCGGCCCGCTCGCCCGCCAGGTCACCGGAGGGCTCGCGCAGCACGTCCACGTCGTTCTCCCGGCGCACGGCCGGGATCTCCTGGATCACCGCGCCCTTCGGGTACCGCAGCGCGGTGGGTCCGTCGTCCACCGCGAGCGCCTCGCGCAGCTGTTCGCGCAAGCTGACCGCGTCGCGCGGCGCGGCCACCCGCATGCCGGGCACCACACCGAGGAGGGAGAAGTCCCACATCCCGTTGTGGCTGGGGCCGTCGTTGCCGGTCACCCCGGCCCGGTCCAGCACCAGGGTCACCGGCTGGCGGTGCAACGCCACGTCGAGCAGTAGCTGGTCGAATGCCCGATTCAGAAACGTGGAGTAGAGCGCCACCACCGGGTGCATGCCGGCCATGGCCAAGCCGGCGGCCGAGGTCAGCGCGTGCTGCTCGGCGATGCCGACGTCGAAACAGCGCTCCGGGTAGGCGGCGGCGAACGGGGCCAGCCCCACCGGGTGCAGCATCGCGGCGGTGATCGCCACCAGGTCCGTCCGCTCGGCGCCCAGGGCGACCATCTCGTCGGCAAAGACCGTGGTCCACCCGCCCTTGGGGGCGCCCAGCGGCTCGCCGGTGGCCGGGTCGAACGCCCCCGGCCCGTGCATCTGCTCGACCTCGTCGTTCTCCGCCGGCGGGTAGCCGAAGCCCTTGCGGGTCACCGCGTGCACGACCACCGTGCCGCCGAAGTCCCGCGCCCGGCGCAGCGCGGCCTCCATCGCCACCAGGTCGTGCCCGTCCACCGGGCCGACATACTTCAGGTTCAGGTCGGAGAACAGTGCCTGCGGGGCCAGCGCGTCCTTCATCCCAGCCTTGACCGCGTGCAGCCCGCTGTACACCGCGCGGCCCACCACCGGGGTCTGGGCCAGGGCACGCTTCCCGGCGTCCAGCATCCGTTCGTAGCTGGGGCGCAGCCGCAGGGTGGCCAGGTGGTCGGCCAGGCCGCCGATGGTGGGCAGGTAGGAGCGGCCGTTGTCGTTGACCACGATGATCAGGTTGCGGTCCCTGCGGGCGGCGATATTGTTCAGCGCCTCCCAGCACATGCCGCCGGTGAGCGCGCCGTCGCCGACCACCGCGACCACGTGCCGGCGGGCCCCGGTAAGCAGGAACGCGTTGGCCATGCCGTCGGCGTAGGACAGCGCGGTGGACGCGTGGCTGTTCTCCACCAGGTCGTGCTCGCTCTCCGCCCGACACGGGTAGCCGGAGTAGCCGCCGGTGGCCTTGAGCTTGGCAAACCCGTCCTTGCGCCCGGTCAGCAGCTTGTGCACGTAGGACTGGTGGCCGGTGTCGAAGATCAGCGCGTCGTGCGGCGAGTCGAACACCCGGTGCAGCGCCATGGTGAGCTCCACCACACCCAGGTTCGGGCCCAGGTGCCCACCGGTACGGGACACGGTGCTCACCAGAAAATCCCGGATCTCACCGGCGAGAGTCTGCAGCTCCGCGGTGCCGAGTCGCTTCAGGTCGGCCGGGCCGTGCATCTTCCGCAGCAGGGACACTCGCCAGAGTGTACGGAGGGCCTCTCGCCCAGTCCTGGCGCAGGCCTGCATCTGTTCATCCAAGATCCGTGCAGTCAATGGATTGACTCCCCGCCGCCCATCGCCGTGGCCGCCGCACCCGACCACCATTGCCACTTCGCATACCGGGGGCACACTTCGCACACCGCACGCACTGTGCGAAGTGCACCTTGGGTATGCGAGGTGGCCGGAGGTGTGTTCCTCGTGCCGCCGGCGGGGGTGGTGGGCGCGGTGATCGGCGTAGGCTTCGGCGGGTGACGGAAGCCGAGCGGGGTAGCTCCTCCTCCCGGCTGGCGTCCTGGGCGTACGCGTTGCGCACCACAAACCCGCCGCCAGGGCCGCTCGACCGGATCGACTCGGTGACCAGGTGGATCGTCGTCGGCCGCGCCGCGGTACTACCGATGACGCTGGTCGCCGGGCTGGTGGCCGCGCTGCTGGCGGTGGGCCAACCCGGGCTGGACTGGCGCTGGCTGGTGTTGGCGATCGCCGGGATCACCCTCGCGCACCTGGCGAACAACCTGATGAATGACCTGTACGACACGCGGGCCGGCTCCGACTCGGCCGGGTATCCGCGCGCCCTCTACGCCCCGCACCCGATCCTGTCCGGGCTGGTCACCAGGAAGGCTCTGATCCTGGCCACGCTCGGGGTGAACGCCGCCGACCTGGTCATTCTGGTGGTGCTCGCGCTGGCCAGGGGCTGGCCGGTGGTGGCCTTCGCGCTGGCCGGATTCCTGCTCAGCGCGGCGTACACCGCTCCCCCGCTGCGGCTGAAGAAGCGCGGCCTCGGCGAGCCCGATGTGCTGGTGGTGTGGGGCCCGCTGATGGTCTGCGGCACCTACTACTCGGCGGTCGGTCACGTCGGCTGGCCGGTGCTGCTGGCCTCGCTGCCCTACGGCCTGCTGTGCGTCGCGGTGCTCATGGGCAAACACATCGACAAGATCCCCTACGACGAGCCGCTGGGCATCCGCACCGTTCCGGTGCTGCTCGGCCAGCGGCGCGCCCGGGCCGCCACGCTCGGCCTGATGGTTGGGTTCTACCTGCTGGTGGGGGTGTCCGTGCTGGTCGGGGCGATGCCGTGGCCGGCGCTGCTGGTGGTGCTCGCGGTGCCCCGGCTGGTCAAGGTGTGGCCGTACTTCCGCCGGCCGCCGCCGGATGAACCGCCGAAGAACTTCCCGGTATGGCCGCTCTGGTACGCCGCGCTGGCCTGGGTACACACCCGCCAGGCCGGCCTGCTGCTGGTCCTCGGCCTGGCGATCGGCGTCCTCGCCCGTCAGTGGCACCTGCTCGCCTAGCCACCTGCGGCTCACTCGGTCACGAAGAGCGCGACCGCCTCGAGGTGGTGGGTCATCGGGAAGGCGTCGAAGGCGCGCAGCTCGGCCAGCCGGTAGCCGCGTTCGGCGAACAGCGCCACGTCCCTGGCCAGGGCGGCCGGGTCGCAGGCCACGTGCACCAGGCGGTCCGGGGCGGCGGCGACCAGCCCATCCACCACGGCGCGGCCCAAGCCCTTGCGCGGCGGGTCGGCGACCACCACGTCGGGGCGGCCGGCTTCGGTGAGCTCGGCCAGCACCCGCTCCACCCGCCCGGACCGCCAGCGCACCGCCGGCAGGTCGGCCATGGCGGCGCGCCCGGCGGCCACCGCGCGCCGGTCGGATTCCACCACGGTCACCGCGCCGTCCGGTCCGACCTGCTCGGCCAGCACCGCGGCGAGCACCCCCATGCCGCCGTACAGATCCCAGGCGCGGCCTCCGGCGGGCGCGCCCGCCCAGTCCGCCACCACGCCGCACAGGGTGTCCGCCAACGCCGGATGCACCTGCCAGAACGCGCCGGGCGGTGCGTCCCAGACCCGGTCCCCCACCCGCCGGCGCACCGGCTCGCCGTCCGGCCCGGTGCCGGTGCTCACCCGCACCTGGCCGGTCCAGTCGCGCTCCACCCGCACCTCGTCGCTGGGCGGCCACGCCCGCTCCAGCACCGGCGGCAGCATCCCGGACGGGGCCAGCAGACAGTCCGCGATCGGGATCACGTCGTGCGCCCGGTACGCACGTAGGCCGGCCTGCCCGTCCGGGCCGACCGCCAGGCGCACCTGGTGCCGCCAGCCCAGCGGCCCGCCGGGAAGCTCCTCCACCTCGACCGCCCGGTCTATCCCGGCCAGCCGGTGCAGCTGCTCGGCCAGTACGTCCGCCTTCAGCCGCCGCTGGGCGGCCGGGCTGGCGTGCTGGTAGTCGCAGCCGCCGCAGCCGCCGGCCCTGGCCCATACGCACGGCGCCTCGACCCGGTCCGCCGACGCCTGGAGCACCGCGATCACGTCGGCCCGGCAGAACGCACCGTGCCGATCCTCGGTGACCACGGCACGGACCCGCTCGCCGGGCAGTGCGTGCCGGACGAACACCACCCGCCCGTCCACCCTGGCCACACAGTGCCCGCCATGCGCGACCGGGCCCACCTCGAACTCCAGCACCCGGTCCAGCCAGGTCGGCGCCTTCTCGGCGGGCTGGTCACCGGCCGCCTGGGCGGCGGCGACGCCAATCTGGCCGGTCATTGCGGCGGCGCCGAGGCACGGTCGGACCGGGCACCCGACCCGCTCGCGCCCCCCGGGGCCGAACCGCCAGCGGCCGAACCGCCAGATCCTGAACCGCTCGGTCCCGAACCGCTCGGTGCTGAACCGCCAGGTCCCGAACCGCCAGCGGCCGAACCGCCAGGTCCTGAGCCGCTCGGTCCTGAACCGCTCGGTCCTGAACCGCTCGGAGCCGAACGGCTCGTTGCGGAGTGGCCGTCCTTAGCTCCCCAACCGTCCCGCCCGGGCACCCGGCTGGGACCGACGCCCGGATAACCACGCCGAACCTCCCCGGGCGCGCTCTCCCTGCGGTTGCGCGCGATGGCCCGCTGCTTGGCCCGCTCGGAGGACTCCAGCTGCCAGGGCACGCTGGTGACCATCACACCCGGCTGGAACAGCAGCCGGCCCTTCAGCCGCAGCGCGCTCTGGTTGTGCAGCAGCTGCTCCCACCACCGGCCGACCACGTATTCCGGGATGAACACCGTGACCACGTCCCGCGGATTGTCGGAGCGGATCCGCTTGACGTACTCCAGCACCGGCCGGGTGATTTCCCGGTACGGCGATTCGATCACCTTCAGCGGCACCGGGATGCCCCGGTCCTCCCACGCCTTGGTGAGCCCCCGGGTGTCCTTGTCGTCCACGTTGACGGTGACCGCCTCGAGCACGTCGGGACGGGTCGCCCTGGCGTAGCCCAGCGCCCGCACGGCGGCCCGGTTCAGCCCGGAGACCAGCACGATGGCGTGGTTGCGGGCCGGCAGCACGGGCAGCTCGTCGCCGAGCAGGAGCTCCGAGGTGACCGTCGAGTAGTGCCGGTGGATGGCCAGCATCAGCGCGTACGCCCCGGCCATCGCGGCCAGCGCGATCCAGGCGCCCTCGGTGAACTTGGTCACCAGCACCAGCACCAGCACCACGCCGGTCATGGTCAAACCGAAACCGTTGATGCCCTGGGAGCGGCGCATCCGCCGCCGTACCGCCGGGTCCGTCTCGGTGGCCAGCAGCCGGTTCCAATGCCGCAGCATGCCGGTCTGGGACAGCGTGAACGACACGAACACCCCGACGGTGTAGAGCGGGATCAGCCGGGTCACCTCGGCCTGGAAGCCCACCACCAGCACGATCGCGAAGCCGGCCAGGAACACGATGCCGTTGGAGAAGGCCAGCCGGTCGCCCCGGGTGTGCAGCTGGCGGGGCAGGTAGCGGTCCTGCGCCAGGATCGAGCCGAGCACCGGGAAACCGTTGAACGCGGTGTTCGCGGCCAGCACCAAGATCAGCGCGGTGAACACGACCACGAAGAAAAAGCCGACCCGGAACTCGCCGAACACCGCGTCGGCGAGCTGGGCGACCATGGTCTGCTGCTGGTACCCGGGAGGTGCACCGATCAGCTGGCGGGCTGGGTCCTGGGCGACCTTGATCCCGGTCATTCGGGCCAGCGCGATCATGCCCATGACCAAGCTCACCGCGATCAGACCCAACATCAACAGGGTGGTCGCCGCGTTCTTCGACTTGGGCTTCTTGAACGCCGGCACCCCGTTGCTGATCGCCTCAACCCCGGTCAGCGCCGCACAGCCCTGGGTGAACGAGCGCAGCACCAGGAAGACCAGGGCGAACCCGGTCAGGTGGTCGCCCTCCTCGACCAGCTGCAGGTTCGCGCTGGCCGCGTGCACCGGGTCGTGGAAGATCAGAATTCGGGTCAGCCCCCAGATCACCATGGCGGCCATGCCGAACATGAAGGCATAGGTCGGGAGCGCGAACGCGGTGCCGGACTCCCGGAGTCCGCGCAGGTTGATCGCGGTCAGCACCACGATGGCCATCACCGCGAACAGCACTTTGTGGGTGCCCACGAAGGGCAGCACAGCGCCGATGTTGGCCGCCGCCGAGGAGATCGACACGGCCACCGTGAGGGTGTAGTCGACCAGCAGCGCGCTGGCCACGGTGAGCCCGGCGTAGCGGCCCAGGTTGACCGTGGCCACCTCGTAGTCCCCACCGCCGGAGGGGTAGGCGTGCACGTTCTGTCGGTAGCTGGTGACCACGGTGAGCAGCACCACGACCACGGCGAGGCCGATCCACGGAGAGAACGCGTAGGCCGAAATCCCGGCGATGGAGAGCGTGACAAAGATTTCCTCTGGCGCGTAGGCCACCGAGGACAACGCGTCGGAGGCAAACACCGGCAGGGCCAGCCGCTTGGGCAGCAACGTGTCACCGAGCTTGTCGCTGCGCTGCGGGCGGCCCACCAGGATCCGTTTAAGGGCGGTGGTTACCTTCGGCACGCGCGAAAGCCTATGCGTAGCGTGCACATGTCACCGGTGCTGGGCAGCCTTTCAGACGTTAAGGTTCGGCCGAACAGGCACCGAGGGGAGACTCGTTCCGTGCGAGTAGTGATCATGGGCTGCGGCCGAGTTGGTTCTTCCCTCGCCGGCGGCCTCGAGCGGCAGGGCCACGAGGTGGCGGTGATCGACCGCGACCCCAAGGCGTTCCGCCGACTCAACGCGGATTTCCGAGGGGAGCAGGTCTGCGGCATCGGCTTCCACCGCGACGTCTTGCGCCGTGCCGGGGTGGAGGAGGCGTCCGCGTTCGCGGCGGTGTCCAGCGGCGACAACTCGAACATCATCGCCGCCCGGGTGGCCAGAGAGACCTTCGGCATCGAGCGGGTGGTCGCGCGTATCTACGACGCCCGGCGCGCGGAGGTCTACGAGCGGTTGGGCATTCCCACCGTGGCCACCGTGCCGTGGACCACCGACCGGCTGATGCGGATGCTGCTCCCGGACGGGGTGAGCAGCGCGTGGCGAGACCCGTCGGGCACCGTGGCCGTGCTCGCCCTGCCGGTGCACGAGGGCTGGGCCGGCCGATCGGTCGCCGAGCTGGAGCAGGCCACCGGATGCCGGGTCGCGTTCATCCTGCGCTTCGGGAACGGTCTGCTGCCCAACCCGAAAACGGTGATCCAGGCCGAGGACGGCATCTACGTGGCGGCGGTGTCCGGCACCATCGGGGATGTCACCACCACGGCGGCACGTGAACCCGAGGGGAGCTGAGCCGACGATGCGGGTCGCCATTGCCGGCGCCGGAGCGGTTGGTCGCTCGATCGCCATGGAGCTGATCGACAACGAGCACGAGGTGATGCTCATCGAGCGGGACCTCGCCGCGATCGAGCCGGAGAGCGTCGAGCGGGCCGAGTGGGTCAACGCGGACGCCTGCGAGCTGAGCTCCCTGGAGGAGGCCGGCCTGCAGGGCTGTGA
Organism: Pseudonocardia sp.; assembly: GCA_036402515.1. GTDB lineage: Bacteria > Actinomycetota > Actinomycetes > Mycobacteriales > Pseudonocardiaceae > Pseudonocardia. The sequence continues at coordinate 46,373 of DASWST010000298.1, read as the reverse complement.
CGTGGTGATCGCGGCGACCGGGGACGACAAGGTCAACCTGGTGGTCTCGCTGCTGGCCAAAATGGAGTTCGCCGTGCGCCGGGTGGTGGCCAGGGTGAACGACCCGCGCAACGAGTGGCTGTTCGACGAAAACTGGGGTGTGGACGTCGCGGTGTCCACCCCGCGCATCCTGGCCGCGGTGGTCGAGGAAGCAGTCAGCGTGGGCGACCTGGTGCGACTGATGACGCTGCGCCAGGGCCAGGCGAACCTGGTCGAGGTGACCCTCCCGGAGACCACCCCGCTCGCCGGCAAGGCGGTCCGTGACCTGCGGCTACCCACCGATGCCGCGCTGGTGGCGATCCTGCGGGGCGGCCGGGTGATCGTGCCACAGCAGGACGATTCGCTGGAAGGCCTGGACGAGCTGCTGCTGGTCGCCACGGCCGACGTGGAAGAAGAGATCCGCACCGCGCTGGGCCGCTGACCGGGGCTAGGACGCTCAGCGGCTCTCAGGTGAGTTGGGCGGCGGCGGTGCGCTGTCGCGCGCGGCGGACCGCCCAGACCGTGCCGAGCAGCGCCAAGCCGGTCAACGCATAGCCGCCGATCCGGGCCACGGCTAGCCATCCGGGTTGGTTCGCGTCGTAGAGCCACTGCTGGGCGACGAACTTCACCGCGAACATCACCGACCACAGCACGGTGGCCAGGGTGTACGCCCGGCGCAACTCCCGATCCTGGCGCCAGCCCTGTCCGTCACCGTTGATGCCGTGCCAGATCACCCCGGCCAACGGCCAGCGGACCAGGGCGGAGACCCCGAACACCACCGCAAGCAGCGCGCTGTACCAAATCCCGAGCAGGAAGAAGTTCCGCGCCTCACCGGTGCGGTAGGCCAGGAAGGCTCCGACGCCCACGCCGAACAAGCCCGAGACCGCCGGCTGCAACGGCTCGTGGCGGACCAGCCGCCACACCGCGATGCCCAGCGCGACCAGGATCGCGGCGACCAGCGCCGGACCCAGCGACGCCACCGAGTTGACCAGCACGAACACCACGACCGGCACCGCGGAATAGATCATCCCGGAGATGCCGCCCAGCTGTTGCAGGATGCTCGTCGGCGGTTCCTCGGTGGCCACCGAGGGGATCACGGCGGTGGCGTCGTCGTCGGCCGGGGCGGGAGTGGCGGATTCGACGTGGGCGCGGGAATGGCGCCCCGTCACGAGGCCTGCCGCAGCTCGTAGTACGGGTTGTAGACGACCTTGCGGCCGTTGCGCACCGCGAGTCTGCCGCGCACCTTGATCAGACGGCCAGGCTCGATGCCCGGAATGCGCCGGCGCCCGACCCAGATCAAGGTGACGCCGTCGGTGCCGTCGAACAGCTCCGCCTCGAGCGTCGCCGCCGCGTCCTTCGGACTGAGTTCCACGGAGCGCAGCCTACCGACCACGGTGACCTCGTCGCCGCAGCGGCAGTCACAGGCGCGCTGCGCGCCGGAACGCTCCGCATCCCGAGACAGATCATCCGCGTCGAGATCCTCGACGTCAGAGGTTAGTTTTCGAATGAGTCGCTTCAGGAGGCCACCGTCGGTGGTTCCCATACCCTCTCCCGGGTGATGCGGTGGGAGTCGGCCGATCTCGACCGAGCGATACCACCATAACCTCAGAAACGGCCAACGAGTAACGATCCGGCACCATCGCCGTCATGCGAGTGTCACAAGTCGCCCGTGCGGGGACCAGGCTGGCCGTGTTGCTACCCGGCAGCGGCTCGGACGAGGTCTTCGTTCGGACCGCCCTGGAGGCACCGCTGCGGGCCATCGGCGTCGCGGTGCGGGCTCCCTCGGTGCGACCGGGACGGGGGGTGGTGGACGGCTACCTGCGCGCGCTGGACGAGGCAGCGGCGGAGGGCGTCCCGATGCTGGTTGGCGGGGTGTCGCTGGGCGCACAGGTGGCGGCGCGCTGGGCGGCCCAGCGGGCCGACCGATCCGTTCGGGGGCTGCTGCTGGCGCTGCCGGCGTGGACCGGACAACCTGGCTCGGCGCCGGCGGCCGTGGCGGCGTCGGCGACCGCGGCGGCGGTACGCCAGGACGGCCTGGCCGCAACCATCTCGAGCACGCGCGCCGACACGCCGGGGTGGCTGGGCGACGAGCTGGCCAGGGCGTGGGGCCGGCACGGCGGCGGGTTGGCCGGCTCGCTGGAGGTGGCCGCGTCGACCCCAGGCCCCTCCGAATCGGAGCTGGCCGGGCTGCCGATCCCGGTCGGGCTGGTCGGTCTGCGTGACGATCCCGTTCATCCGCTGCCGGTCGCCCAGCAGTGGCGGCGGCTGCTCCCCCGCGCGGCGCTGGTGACCACCACGCTGGCCGCGCTGGGTCAGGACCGGGCCACGCTGGGAAGGGCGATGGCGTTGGCGTGGTTGCGGGCCCAGCGGCTCGACCGGGTCGACCCGGGCTGACCGGGGTTTGTCGGCGTCGGATCGGGCGCGCGGCGATCGCGGCCCCGAGGTCGGCAGTGGGCCGGGCTGATCCGGCTACTGGCGCTCAGGCCCGTCTAGTCCCGCCGGTGCCTGCCCTGGCGGTCCGACGGGGCCAGCCGATCCTGGGTGGACCCCGGGTCCAGCTCGTCGGACTGACGCGACCACCCGGCAGCCTCGACCGGATGGCGGCCACCCTGCTTTGCCCACGGGGGGTTCGAGCTCCCGGGGTCCGGGCCGGAGTAGTTCGGGCTCGAATAGTTCGCACCGGAGTAGTTCGAACCGGAGTAGTTCGCGGGCGGATAGTCCGGGCCGGAGTAGTTCGGGTTCGAATAGTTTGGCTGGGAACCGTTCGGGATCGCCTGGTTCTGGCTCGACAAGCCCGGGGTGGAGTAGTCCGACGTTGGATAGGGCCCGTCCGGATAACCCGGACGGGGAGCGGTCGCGTCCGCGCCGGGGTTGCTTGCCCCGAAGTGGTGCGGTGCGGGCTGGTTCAGGCTCGAATAGTTCTCGCTGGGGTAGTTCGGGGCGGCAAGGTTCGGTGCGGCATAGTTCGGGGCCGCAAGGTTCGGGGCGGCAAGGTTCGGGGCGGCAGGGTTCGGGGCGGGCTGGTTCCCGCCCGCATAGTTCTCGCCGGTGTAGGGAGCCCCGGAATAGTCCGGGGCCGGCTGGCTCAGGCTCGCATAGTGCCCGCTCGAGTAGTTCGCGCCGGAATAGTTGGCGCCCTGGTGGGCCGCGCCGGGTTGCGCGGGCCCTGGGTCGGGGTAGCTCGGTCGACCCGGGTCGGGGTAGCTCGATCGACCGAGGTCGGGGTAGCTCGGTCGCCCAGCGTCGAGGTAGCTCGGTTGCGGGGGGTCGGGGTAGCTCGGTCGACCGAGGTCGGGGAAGCTCGGTCGCCCAGCGTCGAGGTAGCTCGGTTGCGGGGGGTCGGGCAACGGTTGGCCGCCTTGGCGCGGATCCGGCCGTGCGTTGTTCCACGATCCGGCCGCCGGCGGGTGTGCCGGGCGGTTCGCGGGCATCGGGCCGCGTCGCTGTTGGGCCCGGCCGTCGTCCAGCGCCCCGCGGTTCGGCGGTTCGGGCACCCGGGTTGCGTACCGACCCGGCCAGAACGCCGGGGCCTCACTGAGCAGCGCCCACGCCGGCTGCTGCGCCACCTGGTCGACGCTGACCACCGGCCTGGCCAACGACCAGGTCGACTCCGCTGACCCGAAGCCGCTGGTGTCCAGCGAGGTGACCGGTGGAAGCCCTCGCCGAGGTGGCGCCCCGGCCGGGCCGGCCGGCGGCGGGGACTGCGGCGGGGACTGCGGCGGGATGGTCCTCGGCGGCTGCCCGGCCGAGGACTCCTGGTACCCCGCCGGACCGGCGCCCACGGCCCGACCGGCCGAATGGCCGGTAGTCGGCCCGGGTGTGGCGTTCGCCGGGCGGGACGGTCCGTTCGGCGGCCCGACGGCGCGCATCCCGATCGAGCGGCTGACCGTGCCGGACGGTCCGCCGGCCCGGTGCCCGGCGGCAGGTCCAGCCGCGGCCGGCCGTGTGAGCGGCGGACGAGCTGGCGAGGGAGCACCGTCCGGCCCCATCGGCTGGCCTGGCCCGGTCGGCCGTGTCGAATCTGTCGGCCGTCCTGGCCCGGTCGGCCGTGTCGAACCCGTCGGCCGTCCGGACCCGGTCGGCCGCCCATTGGGCCAGGAGGTCGGCGCAAGGCCGGGAGCGCTCGGTGGCATCCGGGGCGGGGCCGAGGGCTCGCTACGCCGGCCTACGCCTGTCGGGCCTCCGGCTGCCAGTCCAGCCGAACCCGCCGCCGCGAGCCCGGCGGAATTCGAGCCAGCCGCCAGCCCAGCCGAACCCAGGCCAGCCGCCAGCCCGGCGGAACCCGCCAGCCCGGCCGATCCGGAGCCCGCGGCCAGCCCGCCGGAACGCGAGCCCGCCGAGCCCGCGGCCAACCCGGCGGGACCCGAAACCCCCGACCGGGCCAACCCGGCGGGACCCGAAACCCCCGACCTCGCGGCCAACCCGGCCGATCCCGAACCCCCGGACCTCGCCGCCAGCCCGGCCGAACGCTCCGGCACCCCCGTCGGGGTAACCGGCACCACCGGCGCCACCGGCATCGCGGCACCCGTGGCTTCCGGGCGGCGGGCGGCCTGCTCCCTGGCGCGTTCCACCCGCTCCTCGAGATGTTCCGGCAGACGCAGCGGGAGCACCGTCTTGACCGGCAGCGGGTCCGGGCCACGGGTCACCACGGTGCCCCGGATCATCTGGCGCAGCGTGTCGGCCAGGGTCTCCGCGCCGTCGGCCGGCCCGGTGGCCACGCCGTAGAGCATCCAGCGCGGGCCGTCCACCCCGATGAACCGGGACAGCGCGCCCTTGGACGCGGCCAGTACCTCGCGGCCCCAGACGCCCCACTCCGCCCAGACCCGGGCGCCGTCGTTGGCCAGCGATTCGGCGATCTCGTCGGCCAGGTTCCGCCACAGCGGGGTGGACCGGGGCGCGGCCAGCGCGCTCAGGCTGACCCGGCCGGAGGGCACCAACACGTGTACCGCGCGCAGCAGCTCACCGGAACCGTGTTCGATCTGCAGCTGCGCGCGGGCCGGCATCGGCACCCGCAGGGACCCGAAGTAGAGCCCGCCCCGGATTCGTTCAGCGTCCGGTTCGTCCACGTCGTACGGTCCGGCGCCACCCCGCCGGTGGCTACCCAGCCGATCGCTGACCGGTCGCCTGGGCGCGATGGACGGAATTTCCTCGAGGTCCTCGACCTCTTGGCCGGCGCGGCCGAACACCTACTGCCCTCCGCCGAGCAGCGAGCTCAGCCCGGTCGAGCCATATCCGCCGTTGCCTCGTACCGAATCGGGCAGCTCGGCGACCTCGGCGAACATCACCCGCTCCACCCGCTGCACCACGAGCTGGGCGATCCGGTCACCCCGGCGCAGCTGTACCCGCTCCCGAGGGTCGTGGTTGATCAGGCACACCTTGATCTCGCCCCGGTACCCGGCGTCCACCGTGCCCGGCGCATTGACCACGGTCAGCCCGGCGCGGGCGGCCAGCCCGGAGCGGGGGTGCACAAACGCGGCAAAACCCTCAGGCAGGGCGATGGCCACCCCGGTGCCCACCACGGCCCGCTCGCCGGGCGCCAGGTCCAGGTCAGAGGTGGTGACCAGGTCGGCGCCGGCGTCACCAGGATGTGCGTAACCGGGGATCGGCACGCCCGGATCGAGCCGAGTCAGCCATACCCGCACGCCGTCCTCAACACCCCTTCCGGCACCCATGGCGGGCGAGGTTACCCTGGTCCGGGTGATCGTCCGTCGCCATGCAAGAACGCCTGCGCCCTCCGGCGCGGTGCGGTTCGACGAACGGTTGTCGGTGCCCTGGTGGTGGTGGCCGCTCGCGGCCGTCGTCCTCGGCCTCGTGGAGATTTCGGTGCGGCTGGGTCACCCGGAGGTACCGGAGTGGGTGCCGGTGCTGATCCTGGCCCCACTGATGGCCCTGGCACTGGTCCGGCTCAGCCGGCTACGGGTGACGCTTATCGAGAACAAAGACGGGGAGCAGATTCTCCGCGTGGGGCCGGCGAGCCTGCCGGGCCGGTTCATCGCCGACGCGGTGCCCGTCAAGCCGGCGGACAAGCAAGTTCAGCTCGGGCCCGAACTGGACCCGCGAGCCTTCGTATTACACCGTCCGTGGGTCGGCCCGGCGGTGCGGTTGGTACTCAAAGATCCCGAAGATCCAACTCCGTACTGGTTTTTCAGCGTGCGCCATCCGGAGGCACTCCTGGAGTGCCTCCGGACCGCGCACTCGCGCTGAGCGCGCTCGGTCGGCGGTCCACACCGTGTGACGTGGACGGATCAGGCGCAGTCGCGGCAAATGGGCTGGCCGTTGTGGTGCGCGGCCAACCTGCTGCGGTGGATCACCAAGAAACAGCTGGAACAGGTGAACTCGTCCGCCTGCTTAGGCAGCACCTTCACCGTCAGCTCTTCACCGGACAGGTCGGCACCCGGAAGCTCGAAGCTTTCCGCCGTGTCCGACTCGTCCACGTCCACCACCGCGGACTGCGCCTCGTTCCGACGCGCCTTCAACTCCTCAAGGGAGTCCTCCGCCATGTCATCGGTTTCGTTGCGGCGCGGTGCGTCGTAGTCGGTCGCCATTGCTCCCACCCTCAACAAATTCAGTCCTATGTCGTGCTGCGGCACAACGTCCCAGCTCTAGCTTTTGTGCCCGGCATCCGAGTGACGCGCGTCTCATCCTGAGAGGGGTCCCGTCCGCCCTCCGGGCGCCGTCCCCCCAGGGTGCGTCGCCGTCGGAGGGGGAGAGGGTAGCCCAGGTCACCGCGAATGGGGGCATCGCAATGCTCGCGCGTCGCGCGAGCTCGGACACACTCCACATTAGGGTGCTCGCTGTGACCGAGACGCCCGCTGACCAGGCCAACCCGGGCAGCACCGTGCTCAACGGCGCCGATCCGGCCAGGGTGGGGCGCTGGCTGGCCGAGCGGCTGGGCAAGCCCGCCTGGCGGGACTGCTCGATAACCGGCATCGGACGCGGTCGTTCGAACCTCGCCTTTCGAGTGACCAGCTCGGCCGACATGGTGGTGTTGCGCCGCGCCCGGCAGGTGCGTCGCTGGAGCACCCAGTGGGCGACCTGGCGGGAGGGCAGCGTGCCGCGCGAGGGGCTGGCGTGACCGGCCCGCGAGGAGGCCGGGCCTATCAGCGGCGGACCGCCCGTCCGGTAGGCATCCTGGTCAGCGTGCTAGCCGTGGTCGCGGTGGCGACCTGGGCGCTGGTGCTCAGCAAGGCCTCCACCGGGCCGACCGGCTCGGTCTGCCCCCAGCCCAGCGCGGTCCCCGCCGGGCAGCCCAGCCTGGGCGCGGTGCAGCCGGAGAACGCCCTGGATCAGGTCGCCCCGGCGCCGCCAAGCGTGGTCCGGATCCGGGTGCTCAACGGCGGCGGCCAGCGCGGCCAGGCCAACCTGGTGGCCAGCCAGCTCGGCGAACTGGGCTTCACCGAGGCGAGCCAATCCGTCAACGATCCGTACTACCCGGACGGGAACCTGGCGTGCCGGGGGAACCTCCGCTACGGCCCGAACGGGGCATCGGCCGCGCGCACGGTGAGCCTGGTGCTGCCGTGCCTGGCGCTGGTCCCGGACAACCGCGCCGACGACTCGGTGGATGTGGCCATCGGGACCTCGTTCGGCGAGGTCAACCCGAGCAAGGCGGCCAGGGACGCGCTGGCCCAACTGGGCGGGCCGGTCGGGCAGACCGATGCGGGTGACTCGGGTTCGGTGGCCGCCCCGACCGCCGACCCCGACCTGTTGGTCAAGGCCCGCGAGGTGGCCTGCTAGCCGTGCGGCGACGAGCCCCACACGGTGAGCTCGACACGGCTAGATCCCGGCGGCGCCCAGCTCGGTCAGCGCGCCGGTGAGCTGGGCCTGGATACCCGGAGCGGCGGCCACGATGGCGTCGCCGTACGGGGCCGAGGGGTCCGGCGGGTGCACGGTGGCGCCGGCCTCCGTGGCCACCAGGGCGCCGGCCGCCCAATCCCACGGATTCACGCCGTGCTCGTAGTAGCCGTCCAGCCACCCGGCGGCGACCGCGCACAGATCCAGCGACGCCGAGCCGGCCCGCCGGATGTCCCGCACCCGGGTGAGCAGCCCCCCGAGCAGCGCGCCCTGCCGCTCCCGCCGCTCCCTGGAGTAGCTGAACCCGGTGCCGATCAGCGCCAGGTCGAGCTGGCTGGCCGAGGACGCCCGCAGCGGCTGGCCGTTCAAGCTGGCGCCATCCCCGTCCGCCGCGCTCCACACCCGCCCGGAGTCCGGCTCCACGACCGCGCCGGCCAGCGGCACCCCGTCCCGGGTCACCGCCACCGAAACCGAGTACCAGGGAAATCCGTAGAGGTAGTTCACCGTGCCGTCGATCGGGTCGATCATCCAGCACAACTGGCCGGACCGGGACTCGCGCTCGTCGCTGGACAGGCCGCCTTCCTCGCCGAGTACCGCGTCGGCCGGGCGCAGCTCCGCGAGCCGGGCCCGCAGCAATTCCTCGGTGGCGGTATCGGCGCTGGTGACCGGGTCGGTGTGGGAGGACTTGGTGCGAACCTGGGTGATCGCCTCCGCGCGCAGTCGGGCCGCGACCCGCGCCGCCTCCTCGGCCACCCGCACCGCAACCTCGCGTAATTGTCGCGGTTCCGATGCGTCAGGGTGCCCGTTCATACCCGCTATTCGAGCACAATTTCCGGCCCCGCCGGGCGCCCGCAATACCTCCGCTCAACGCGCCGGAGGCCGAGGCCAGCACACCCGGCCACCGGCTCGTTACAATGTCGAGTGCCCGCACCGGAACGCACCGGCCAATCGACCGATCACGGTTCGACGGGCACCCACAGAGCTGAGGGCAACCGGCCAGGTCGGAATGTCACTCGCCAAGCCGTAAACGTCGCGAAAGGGCCCCTGTGGCAGCCGTAGAACCCGCAACCAAACCGGACACCACCGTCGACGGTACGGCGGCCTCCGCACGACGCGCGCGCCGTGGCTCCGGGACCGCAACTCAGACGGCAACCCGGACCCGCGGCGCCAGCAAGGCCGGCTCGGCCAAGCCCGGTCCGAGCAAGGCCAAGGGCGGTCCGGAGGATGAGGCGGCACTGGTCGACGGTGAGGATCTCGACCTCGACGCGGCCGCCCCGGACGCCGACGATCTGACCGACGTTGACGTCGAGGTCGACGTGGCGCTGGAGGAGGCCGAGGAAGACCCGGTCGCCGAGGGTGGTGTCGTCGCCCCGGCGGACGACGACGACGAGGACGAGGCCGAGCCAGAGGTGGTCGCCGGCGCGCCGAGGGGTCTCCCGCCGAGCGCGCGCAAGTCCGGCGACTTCGTCTGGGACGAGGAGGAGTCGGAGGCGCTGCGGCAGGCCCGCAAGGACGCCGAGCTGACTGCCTCGGCGGACTCGGTCCGGGCCTATCTCAAGCAGATCGGCAAGGTCGCGCTGCTCAACGCCGAGGAGGAGGTGGAGCTGGCCAAGCGGATCGAGGCCGGGCTCTACGCCGCCGAGCGGGTGCGCAAGTTGTCGGAGACCGAGAAGGCCTCCAGCCCGCAGATGCGCCGGGACCTGAACTGGATCGTCCGGGACGGCGAGCGGGCCAAGAACCACCTGCTGGAGGCCAACCTGCGGCTGGTGGTCTCGCTGGCCAAGCGCTACACCGGGCGCGGCATGGCTTTCCTGGATCTGATCCAGGAAGGCAACCTGGGCCTGATCCGCGCGGTGGAGAAATTCGACTACACCAAGGGCTACAAGTTCTCCACCTACGCGACGTGGTGGATCCGCCAGGCCATTACCCGCGCCATGGCCGACCAGGCCCGCACAATTCGTATTCCGGTGCACATGGTGGAAGTCATCAACAAGCTCGGCCGCATTCAGCGCGAGCTGTTGCAAGATCTCGGCCGCGAGCCCACCCCCGAAGAGCTCGCCAAGGAAATGGACATCACCCCGGAGAAGGTGCTGGAGATCCAGCAGTACGCCCGGGAGCCGATCTCGCTGGACCAGACCATCGGTGACGAAGGCGACAGCCAGCTCGGCGACTTCATCGAGGACAGCGAAGCGGTAGTGGCCGTGGATGCCGTGTCCTTCACGCTGCTGCAGGACCAGCTGCAGTCGGTGCTGGCCACGCTGTCCGAGCGGGAGGCCGGCGTGGTCCGGCTGCGCTTCGGGCTCACCGACGGCCAGCCCCGCACGCTGGACGAGATCGGCCAGGTCTACGGGGTCACCCGGGAGCGGATCCGGCAGATCGAGTCGAAGACGATGTCGAAGCTGCGCCACCCGTCCCGGTCCCAGGTGCTGCGCGACTACCTGGACTGACCCGAACAGATCGGCGAATGTCGTGTGACGAGCGCCGGACGGCCCCAGGAGGGTCCTGAATCATGCCGCTCGTCGCGAGCGGTGATCATGGGCGCTCCTAGCGGCTGGCCGGCGCTCGCCGCGTGTCCGGGGCCGACCGACCCCCGCGCGGCCGGTGTACCCGGTCGGGTGAAGATGGCCATTACCCCGGCGCCGGGGTAACGGCCGATAGCCCGAACCCGATCTTCCAGGTACAACGCTCCGCTCCCCGCACAGAATTGGAGGCGCCGATGTCCGCCATCGAGAGTGCGTCCCTGACCGGGACTCGTCCGTTCGAAGTCAGTGAGCGCTGCGACCGCTGCGGCGCCAGAGCCAAGGTTCGCGCGGTACTGGCCAACGGCGGCGAGCTGCTGTTCTGCGGGCACCACGCCCGCGCCCACGAGGGCCGCCTGCGCCAGGCCGCCGTCGCCCTGCAGTCGGTCTCCTAGGCTCTTCCGCCCAGGCCCTGGCACCGTTCCCCCGCCAGACCCTCTCGGGCGCTCTGCGGCCCGTTCAGCCGGCTTTTCCGGTGCCCTCAGCGGCCCCCGCGTCCGCGTCCTCCGGCGGGGGGTCCTCGTCCCTGGACCGCAGCGCCACCGCGGCCACCACGGCCAGGATGCCGGCCAGCTCGGCCCAACCGGGCATCTGGCCGAGCGCCACCAGCCCCACCAACGCGGCGGTGACCGGCAGCAGCGCCAGCAGCACGGCGAACCTGGCCCGGCCGATCCGGCGCAGCACCACCTGATCCAGCACGTAGGGCAGCACGCTGCTCAGCACGCCGACCCCGACACCGAGCAGCAGTAGCCGTGGGCTGCCCCATACCGGCCCCGAGTCCAACGCCAGCGGCACCAACACCACGGCCGCGACGGTGAACCCGACGGCCAGGTCGTCCAACCCGTTGCCGCCCTGAGCCACCCGCTTGGCGAGCAGGATGTAGCCCGCCCAGGCGGTGGCCGCGCCGAGCGCCCAGAGCACCCCGCCGGCACTGCCCGCCCACTGCACGTCGGCGATCAGCGCGACGCCCAGCCCGGCCAGCACCAGCGCCGCCCAGTCCCGGGCGGTGCGCGAGGCGAACGCGGCCACCGCGACCGGGCCGCAGAACTCGATGGCCACCGCGGTACCCAACGGGAGCCGGTCAATGGCCTCGTAGAACGCCGCGTTCATCAGGCCGGTGACCACGCCGAACGTCCCGGCCAGCAGCAACCGGCGGCCCCGCCATGCCGCCATCGGGGGGCGCCGCCAGATCACCAGCACGACCGCCGCGCCGAGCATCCGCAGCCACGCCACGCCGGCCGGGTTGAGCGTCTGGAACAGCGCCACAGCCATCGCGGCGCCCACGTACTGGGAACCGCCGCCGAGCAGGAACAGCGCGGGGGCCGGGACACGCGCGAGTAGCTGAGAAATTCTTCCGCTCATCGTTCCCTTCTCGACGTCTCCCGGGCGCTTACAGACGGTCACCCAGAGGAACCAGCTCACCACACCTCGTTACCGCTGTTGCCGGATTGCCTGAACAGGCGGCTACAGCGGATGATTCATTGGGTAGTCAGCTGGGAACTCGCTGTGTAACTGACACGCTAAATGACAGTGACGGATGTCGCGTCTGAGTCGGGAACACGTGCGGGGGGGCCGAACGTCTGGAAGAGTGGCGGCACCGCGGTTGCGCGGTGACGTCCCGCACGAGGGCACCGGGTGAACCGGTGTCGGAGACGGAGGAGGCAGCCATGCCAGGAACACTTGTCCGGCCCGAGCTCACCACCGCCGACCGCTGCGACCGCTGTGGGGCAGCCGCAAAGGTACGCGCCGTATTGCCATCCGGCGGCGAACTGCTTTTCTGTGGACACCACGCACGAGCCCACGAGGCAAAGCTGCGCGAGCTCTCCGTCGAGATGCAGTCGGGGACCTGAGACCAAGACACACCACTGACCACCGCGACGGGGCGGGGGCCTGACAAGGCCCTCGCCCCGTTGCGTATTTCCAGCCGGGATTAGCTCATCGCCAGGTACGCAACGCGGCGATCCGCTCCTCCAGCTGCTCGGCGCTAGCCATGGCGGTCGGCGGTCCCCCACAGGACCTGCGCAGCTCGCCGTGGATCATGCCGTGCGGCTTCCCGGTGCGGTGGTGATGCAACGCGACCAGGGTGTTCAGCTCCCGACGCAGGCCGGACAACCGCTGGTGTACCGACACCGGACGGTCCGCCACGGCCGAAGGGGCCTCGGCCGCCGGCGCGGACTTGTCACCCAGCTGACGATCCTGGCGCTGCCGCAGCAACGCCCGCACCTGATCCGGCTCCAGCAGGCCGGGCAGCCCCAGGTAGTCCTGCTCCTCGTCGGTGCCGGCGAACGCGGCGGTGCCGAACGAGGCCCCGTCGAAGATCACCTGGTCCAGCTCGGCGTCGGCGCCGAGTGAGGTGAACGCCTTTTCGTCCTCGCCGGGCTCGTCCTTCTGCTTCAGCGCGTCGGCCAGCAGTTGGTCCTCCCAGCCCTCCTCGGGCCGGTCGGGCTTGCCCAGCACGTGGTCGCGCTGCCGCTCCAGGGCGCTGGCCAGCTCGAGCAGCGCGGGCACGCTGGGCAGGAAGACGCTGGCCGTCTCCCCCGGCTTTCTGGCGCGCACGAAGCGGCCGACCGCCTGGGCGAAGAACAGCGGGGTGGATGCACTGGTGGCGTACACCCCCACGGCCAATCGGGGCACATCCACCCCTTCGCTGACCATCCGCACCGCGACCAGCCAGCGCTCGTTCGAGGTGGCGAACGCCGCGATCCGGGCCGACGCGCCGGCCTCGTCGGACAGCACCACCACCGGCGGGCTGCCGGTCAGCCGGGTGAGCAGCACGGCGTAGGCCCGCGCGGTGGTCTGGTCGCTGGCGATCAGCAGCGCACCGGCGTCGGGCATGCCGCTGGCCCGCAGCTGGGTCAGCCGGGTGTCCGCGGCGCCGAGCACCGAGGCGATCCACTCCCCGGCCGGGTCCAGGGCGGTGCGCCAGGCCCTGGCGGTCTGCTCGGCGGTCAGCGGCTCGCCCAGCCGGGCGGTGAACTCCTCCCCCGCGCTGGTCCGCCAGCTGGCCTGGCCGGAGTAGGCCAGGAACACCACCGGCCGCACCACGCCGTCGCGCAGCGCCTCGGAGTAGCCGTAGCTGTGGTCGGACTTGCTGTGCAGCACCCCCTCCCCGTCCGGCTCGTAGGTGACGAACGGGATAGGGCTGTCGTCGCTGCGGAACGGGGTCCCGGTCAGCGCCAGCCGGCGGGTGGCCGGCTCGAACGCCTCCCGGATCGCGTCCCCCCACGACTTGGCGTCCCCGGTGTGGTGCACCTCGTCCAGGATGACCAGGGTCCGGCGGGCCTCGGTGCGCGCCCGGTGCAGCACCGGATGGGCGGCCACCTGGGCGTAGGTGAGCACCGCGCCGTGGTAGTCCCGGGAGGTGGCGCCGCTGGTATTGCGGAACTCCGGGTCGAGCGCGATGCCCATCCGGCCGGCCGCGTCCGCCCACTGGTACTTCAGGTGCTCGGTGGGGGTGACCACGGTGACCGCCGCGATGGTGCGGTCGGCGAGCAGCTCGGCGGCGATCCGCAGCCCGAACGTGGTCTTGCCGGCCCCCGGGGTGGCGGCCGCCAGGAAGTCCTTGGGCGAGGCGGCCAGGTACCGCGCGAGCGCCCGGCGCTGCCAGCCGCGCAGGCCCGGGCCGGCCGGTGCTGAGGTGCTCGGTGCCGTCTCGGGTGGCGCGGTGTTCAGTGCCGTGCTGGATAGGGCCGTACTGGATGGGGCCGTACTGGATGGGGCCGGACTGGATGGGGCCGTGCTCGGTGGTGCCGTGCTGGGTAAGGCGGTCGACGGGGAACGAGAGCCCGACTCGGACACACGACTCCTCTCCGCGGCGGCGGCGCCGGGTGGCGGCGGCCGCGTCAGGACGCGGCGGCGGTGCCACGTCGGGGACACTGGCGAGTACGCCCTCCCGTGCCGTCCGGCCACCACTCGGTGGCCAGGACCCGGGGGCGGTCGCGGCGGAGCAGTCACGCCGCACGGCCGTGAGGGCGAGGGGGAGTTTAGTTCCCGCCCACCCACCCGGATCGGGCACCCGGGTCGGCGAGTCGCCGGCGAGAGGTCGAGGATTCCGGGCCGGTGCCGCACACTTGGCAATGCCATGAGACTGCAAGCGGGGGACGACGAACCTCCTCGGCCGATACCGCCGATCAGCGGCTCGCCGGCGCGCCGGCTGGCTGTCCGGACCCTGTCCAAGGCGTGGGACGACGGCATCTTCGCGATGTCCGCGCAAACCGCCTACTGGTCCACCCTGTCCCTGCCCCCGCTGCTGCTCGGACTGCTCGGCAGCATGGGCTACGTGGCCGGCTGGTTCGGCCCGGAGACGCTGGTGGCGGTCCAGCACGGCATCATCCGGTTCTCCGGCACCATCTTCAACCACGAGGTGGTCAGCCAGTTCATCGAACCGACCGTGGCGGACATCCTCAACCGGGGCCGGCCGGACATCATCTCCGTCGGCTTTCCCATCGCCCTGGTCGCCGGCTCCTCGGCGATCTCGTCGCTGGTTGACTCGATCACCTTCGCGCACGAGCAGTACAGCGTGCGGCACCCGGTCTGGCAGCGCATCTTCGCGCTGCTGATCTACCTGGTGGCGCTGGTCTTCGCGGTGATCACGCTGCCGCTGCTGACCCTGGGTCCGGCGATCCTGAACCGGGTGCTGCCTAATTCCTGGACGCCCACGGTGCTGAACGCGATCAACACGTTCTACTACCCGGTGGTCATGGTGGTGATCGTGATCGGGCTGACCACGCTGTACAAGGTGTCGTTGCCGCGCAGCCTGCCCTGGCACCGCCTGCTGCCCGGCGCGGTGCTCGCGATGCTGGTGTTCGCCGTGTCGGCCCTGGGCCTGCGGATCTACATCGCGGCTATCACCGGTGCCGGCTACACCTACGGCGCGCTGGCCACGCCGATCGCGTTCCTGCTGTTCGCGTTCCTGATCGGGTTCGCGGTGGTGCTCGGTGCCCAGCTCAACAACGCCATCCAGGAGATCTGGCCGGTCCTGCCCGAACACCGCCGCCGGCGGATCCAGCAGAAGCTCGGGGTGCGGAAGCTGGCCGAGGCGCTCGGCATGGCGCGGGAGCCGGCCCCTGCGCCACGCGGGCCCTCCGTCACCCCGGCCACCTCGCCTCCCCCGCCCAGCGGCTCGCCCCCCGCCCCGGAGAGCCACCCACATCGCCCCCGGCCACAGCCCGGTGCGCACCACCACGTGCATCCCGGCTCGGACCGGATGACCACCGGCTCGGACCAGCCCAGCGGGTGACCGGGGTCAGGGCGCGGGGCTGCTCGGCACAGTGCAGCCCTGATCGCCGAAGATGGGCCCCTCGATCACCGGAAGGCCCGGCGGCGGGTTCAGCACGGCGGGCACGTTCGTGCCGGTGATCTTGTCCATGCACGCGTCGGTTGCCGAGCGGGAACCGCCCTGGCCGCCGATCCACATGTCCAGGTGCCCGTCCTGCCCGGACGGCGCGGCGCTGGCCCCGGTGTCCTCCACGATCACGTAACGCTTGACCGTGGGCAGGTAGAAACGGCTGCCGGCGCTCCAGATCCCGTTGCCCTGGCCGGGCACCGCGACGGTGATCGGATCGGTGTACGTGCCCGTACCGCCGGCCTCCCGGTGCAGGATCGGCTTGCTGACCGTGGACGAGCCGGGCGGGGTGTTGTCCTGCCAGGAGTAACCGGTGAGCCAGATGCGCAGCTGCTTCTGGGAGCCTGGGGAGAACGCCGAGGGCGAGGCGGAGTTGGTCGCACCCGTCGATCCGCGCAACCCCGAGTTGCCGCTGGGTCCGCCGCCGCTGGGCCCGCTGGAGTTGTACGACCCTCCGGAGCCGCCTGATCCGCCCGAGCCGTACGACCCCCCGGGGCCGCCCGACGCGCCCGAGCCGTACGAACCCCTGGAGCCGCCTGGTCCGCCCGAGCCATACGAACCCCCGTTGTTGCTAGGCACCGCTGGCCCGTTGGCGCCCGGCGACCCGTTCGAACCCGCCGCGCCGCCGCCGTCGGTGTACCGGCGCAGGTTCCTGATGCAGATCACGTCATTCGGGTTGGCCCGGGCCAGCGCGTTGCTCAGGCCGGCCTGGTCGGTGACCACCGCGGTGCAGGTGACCTGCATCGTCCCGGTACCGCTGCCGACGCTGGCCTGCGCGCCGCCGCCCGCCGGCGGCCCGGACCGGTCGAAGCCGCCGGTCCCGTTGAGACCACCGGGCGCCTGGGAACCGCGGGCCCCGCTGAAGCCGCCGGACCCGTTGCCCGGGGAGGCCATACCGGTCGGGCCGACGCTGCCCCCCGGGCTGGCCCCTGAGCCGCCGCCGAACGAGCCCCGGCCGGACGAACCCCCAGAGGGCGAACCACCGCTCGACGGGCGCCCGCTCGAGCCGCCCGAAGAGCTCCCGGTCGACCCCTTGCCGGCCTGCCCGCCAGAGTCACCCGACTCCTTCGAGTCGCCCGAGCCTTTGGAGTCGCCCGAGCCCTTCGAGTCATCGCCGGAGTCATCGCCGGAGTCCCCGGAGTCCCCGGAGTCCCCGGAATCCCCGGAATCGCCGCCGGAGTCGCCACCACTGGAGCTGTCCGAGTCCTTTTTCTTGCCGCCGCTGGAGTCTCCGCCCGAGTCGTCCGACTTGCTCTTGGCCGCTGGTGCCGACCCGAGGAACGTGGCCCACCCGGCGTGCCCAGGCCCGCCCTTCCCGGGAGTCAGTACGACGGCGAGGACGGCAACGAACACCACGGCGGCCGCCACAACCGCGCCCACCACCACGGCTCGACGAGCCAGGTCACCGGGCTCGGAGCGCGGTGGCCCCCCGGTGCGGCATCCGGCTCGGCGTCCAACCCACGTCATGCCGGCCAGCGAATACCGCCATCGGCACCGCCCGGGGCCGAACCGGGCACATCGTGTGCGATCGCAAACGCCGTGCCCGGACTCCGCCGGTCACACAGCTCCCACCGCATTGGCGCGGTCGAGGTAGCGCGCCAGGTTGGCCGGGTCGAAGAACTCCGGCACCGGCATCGTCCCGGCCTGCACGCTGAGGAAGTCCTCGGTCGCCCCGGGGTCCGCGGCCACGACCGCCAGCAGTTGTTGCATCTCCACCGGGGGCGGGTCGAACGACGCGAAGTCGGCGGTGAGCTCGTACATCGGACCGGTCGTGTCGTCGCGGGTGCGCTGGTAACCGGCCAGCGCCTCCTCGTAGCTCTGCCTGCCGGTGAACGCCGAGTCGAGGGCGTCGGCAAGCAGCTCGGCGTGCTGGAAGGCATCGGTGATGCCCTGCGCGGTGCAGGCGTCCTTGTGGTAGCCGGCGTCTCCCACCAGTGCCCAGCCCGGGCCGTAGGGCTTGCGGTAGAACCCGTCCATGGTGGTCCCGACGAACCGCTCTTCGCGGGTGGCCTGGCTCATCCGCTCGGCGAAGGCCGGCTCGGCATCGAACGCCTTGAGGTAGTTGCCTTCGACGTCGTGGCGGTTGGCCTCGAACTCGTCGATCGACCACGCCACGACCACGCATGTCAGCCCGTCATGGGTGGGGATGGCGACCAGCGCACGGGTAGGCCGGATGTACACCTGGAACTCGGCGCCGGTCGGCATGCCGCTCCAGTAGCTGTAGTACATCGCCTCCCGCGCGGGCACCGCCCGGTACGCCGGCGCCCGCACGGCCCGGGCGACGAGCGAGTGCACCCCGTCGGCGCCGATGACGACGCGAGCGTGCTCGTCATGCCGGGCGCCGCCCTCGGTACGTGCTCGGATGCCGAGCACGGTGCCGCCGTCGAGGAGCAGTTCCTCTACCGAACAGCCCGTCCGCACCTCGGCCCCGGCCTGCGCGGCGGCCTCGAGGAGCAGCGCGTCGAGCACCCTTCGGCGCGGGGCGTACGCCCTCGGCGCACCGCTGGCCGCCCGTGGGGTGCCGGCGATCGCGAATGGTCCGAAGTCGAACCGGTACGTCTCGATGGCCGGGCACCCGGTAGCCACCAGATGGTCGGCAAGCCCCCAGCGTCGCAGCCGCGCCATTCCCGGGTGGTGCACGAGGTGCGTCGACATGATGTCGCTCGGGAAGCTCGCCCGGTCCACCAGCAACACCCGGTACCCCTGCCGGGCGAGCAGCATGGCGGTGGGCGACCCGGCGCAGCGCGCGCCCACGATGATGGCGTCGTAGTCGGACATCTGGTGTCCCCTCTCCAAGGGTGGTGCGGGGACAGTGGCACCGTGGCGGGCCGGAGACGTCGGGGGAATCCCCTATTTCGTGCCCCTCGGTCCGCTTGAGAGCCGGACCGTGTAGGCGGCGGCCTCGGTACGGGTGCGCAACCCGAGCTTCGCGAGGATCCGCCCGACGTGGTGTTCGACGGTCTTCGGGCTGATGAAGAGCCGATCCCCGATCGCGGTGTTGGTCAGCCCGTGGCCCAGCAACTCGAGCACCTCCGCCTCGCGGCGGGTCAGCACCTCGTGGCCACGTCCGGGCGGTCCCGGGGCGGCACCGAGCGAGCGCAGCAGCGCGGCGGCCTCGTCGGCGAGGCGGCCGGCGGCCGCGCCCCGAAAGGTGACCAGGGCGGCACTCGCCTCGGCGACGGCAACGGTCGGATGGCTGGCCGCCTGCGCCCGAGCCAGCTCGAGCCGCACCTGAGCCAGCTCGACGGGCATCTGAGCTTCGTCGAACGCCGCGAGTGCCTCGTGCAGGCACGCGCGGGCGTCGGCCGAGCCGTCCGCGACGCACAGCCGGCCGCGAGCGAGTGCGGCGAGCGCCTGGAGGTAGACCCCCGACTGCTGCCGGGCGAGTGTGCCAAGACGCTCGACGGCCTGCCTCGCGTCACCGGGCGAGCCGGACGCGAGGTGCACGTCCGCGAGGAGCGCGAGCAGCGGGCCCTCGACGGCGTCGACCAGGCCGCCCTGCTCCAGCACCCGTTCCAGCACGTCCTGGGCCAGCGCCAGCTCGCCACGGGCGAGATGCAGCGCGGCGAGCGGGCGGACCGCGTCCTCGTGCTGCTCGAGACCGTGGAGCAGCTGCGCTGCCTCTTCCAGCCGTCCCTGCCGCACCCGCAGATCGGCGAACCGGCACAGCACGTTCCCCCGAATGCGGACGTGCTCGGGTGCGAACAGCGCCGCGGCGGCGGTCAGCGCCACCTCGGCTTCCGCCCACCGGCCGGCGGCGGTGAGGATGCCGCCGTAGTGAGCCCGGCAGTACCCGCCGATGCCGGTCAGCTTCCGCCGCCGCACCAGGTCGTCGGCCATCCGGACCCACTGTTCGGCCCTGGCCACGTCGTGCACCCGTTCACAGGCGTAGAACAACCCGCAGAAGATGCCCTCCACGACGGAGAGATCCTCGACCTCACCGCCACACGCCGCGGCGAGGGTCTCGTCGAGCTCCACCATGCCCTCGTCGACCAGCCCGGACAGCACGAGCATGACACCGAGCCGGCTGCGTGCCTCGCATTCGAGGTCAGCGTCGCGGTAGTGCTGGGCCAGCTCGATCACGGCGCGGTACAGGCGGCGTTGCTGGTCCAGGTCGGACCCGGCCGCCGCGTCGGCGAGCAGCACCCAGCCGCGTTCCTGGGTGTCGTCGCCGGCCTGCTCGAGCAGTCCCCGGGTGCGCGACATCCAGCCGCTGGCCACCGCCCATTCGCCGTAGATCCAGCCGCGGAACCAGGAGACCGTGCGGGCCGCCCTGGCCGCGGACAGCAGGGCGCCCTCGCGGCGGTAGGCGCCATAGGCGCGCTCGTAGAGCTCGATCGTGCCCGCGTAGTCCGACTCGAGGTGGGCGCCGCGCGCCAGCCCCTCGAGCACCGCGCCCGACTGGCCCTCGAGGGCAGGACCGTCGACCGTAGTCCCGGTCACGCCAGGATGATGGCACGCACCGCGGTCGCTCCGGGACCTCCGAACAGGCCCAACGGTCCCGCTGGGTCAGGAATCCCCGCCGGCCGGCATCGACTCGTAGATCTTTTTGCAGTCCGGGCAGACCGGCGAGCCGGGCTTCGGCGCCCTGGTCACCGGGAAGGTCTCCCCGCACAGCGCAACCACCATGTTGCCGAGGACCGCGCTTTCCGCGATCTTCTCCTTGCGCACATAGTGGAACATCTTCGGATCGTCGTCACCCGTAGAGTCGGTGCCCTCCGGGCGGGTGTCGACCTCGGGCAGCGTCTGCGTCGAAGGGCTCACCCGTCCATGATGCCGCACCGGGGTGCCAACCGTGACCCCCGGCGGGCGAACGGCAACGCGGCCGGCCCGCCAGTCACCGGACAGAGGTCCATGCAACAGAAGGAGAACCATGCCGGACGCGGTACGGGTGGCCCCCGAGGTGGCTGACGCGGTCGCCGAGGGCCGCCCGGTGGTCGCGCTGGAGAGCACCCTGCTCGCCCACGGGCTGCCGGCGCCGGACAACCGCGCGGTGGCCGCCGAGCTGGAGGACATCGTCAGGGCGGGCGGCGCGGCGCCGGCCACGGTGGCGGTGCTGGACGGCACGGCCGCGGTCGGGTTGACCCCGGACGAGCTGGACCGGGTGTGCGCTGGTGGGCTGGCCAAACTGTCCAGCCGGGACCTCGGGGTGGCGCTCGGGCTCGGCCTGGACGGGGCCACCACGGTGGCGGCCACCTGCCTGCTGGCCCGGCTGGCCGGCATCAGCGTGTTCGGCACCGGCGGGTTGGGCGGGGTACACCGGGGCGCCAGGGAGAGCTGGGACATCTCGGCGGACCTCGCGGTGCTGGCCAGCACCCCGGTTCTGGTGGTCTGCTCCGGGGTGAAGTCGCTGCTGGACGTGCCGGCCACGCTGGAGCAGTTGGAGACCCTCTCGGTCCCCGTGCTCACCTTCGGCACCGATGCGTTCCCCGGGTTCTACCAGCGGGATTCCGGCCGGCCGGGCCCGTGGCGGGTGGACCAGCCGGCTCAGGTCGCCGAGGTGGCCGCCGCGCACTGGGCGCTGGGCGCGATGTCCGGGCTGGTACTGGCCAATCCCGTTCCGGAGGCCGACGAGCTGGACCGCGAGCTGCACGACCGGGTGCTGGCCGAGGGCCTCGCGCTGGCCGAGCAGCGCGGCGTCCGCGGTGGCGACGTCACCCCGATGCTGCTCGAGTACTTCCACATCGCCACCGGCGGGGCCAGCCTGACCTGCAACGTCGCCCTGGTCAGGGCCAACGTGGCGCTGGCCGCCGAGGTGGCCGGGGCGCATACCGAGGTCGAGGCGGCTCTCAGGGCTCGATGACCGGGTGGTCCTTGCGCTCGAGCCGCGGGACCTCCGCGTCGTCCCGGTACCGGCGGAACTTCGAGGCCTTGGTCGGCAGCCGGTCGTTGGCGATGATCACCGCCATCCACGGCAGTGGAATGGACAACACGATGAATGTGACGGCCAGCCACGGCGTGTTGTAGAAGACCGCGGCCAGCACCAGGCACGGCACCCGCAGCGCCATCATGATCGAGTAGCGGCGGCGGCGCGTGGCGAACTCTTCTTCGTAGGACTGCGCCGCGTCGGTAATCAGGATCGGGGTGTCGTCCGGATCCGGACTCTTCATGACACCATCTCCCGCCTTCGCTTCGTGCCCATCGTCGCACCTATGCCGGCGCGCCGCGGGGTGGGCCCGGGGAGTTCAGCCCTGTGCCTTGGCGGCCGCCTTCATCTGCTGCTTGTAGGCCCGGACCTTGCCCAGGCTCTGCTCGTCCACGATGTCCGCGACCGACCGGTACGAACCGGCCTCGCCGTATACCCCGGCAGCCTCCCGCCAACCGGGCGGGTTGACGCCGCGCTGCTTGCCCAGCAGCGCCACGAAGATCTTGGCCTTCTGCTCGCCGAACCCGGGCAGCGCCTTGACCCGCTTGAGCAGCGTCGCGCCGTCCGGCACGTCGGCCCAGAGGCCGATCACGTCGCCGTCGTAGCGCTCGACCAACGCCCGGCAGACCTCCTGCACCCGGCCGGCCATCGACTTGGGAAACCGGTGCAGCGCGGGCGGCTTGGCGAAGATCTCCGCCAACGCCTCGGGGTCGAACTCGGCGATCTCCCTGGCATCCAGATCGTGGCCCAGCCGTTGGGTCAGCTCGAACGGGCTGGAGAACGCCCGCTCCAGCGGGATCTGCTGGTCCAGCACCATGCCGACGAGCAGGGCCAGCGGATCCCGGTCCAGCAGCGCGTCGGCGTCGGCGCGCAGGCTCAGGCTCAGCGCCACAGTTGTCTCCCGGAGGGTTGTGAGTGGCGAGTAGCACTCCGCGCTACTCGCCACTCACGGTCGTGAAAGGGACAGCCAGGCTACCGCGCGGCCTGCACCGGCCGCGGTGACAGGATCGATTCATGATTCCTCGGTTGAGCCCGGACCTGTGTGCCGCGTTGCGCTCGGTGTTCCAACGGGTCGGCTACCACGTCGACGGGGTGCCGGAGCTGCTCGGCGAGGCCGCGCACGCCGCGCTGGGCCGCGACGAACCTGTGCCGGCCCGGCTGGCCAGCCAGGCCGGCGGCCCGCTGGGCACCCTGGTCCGGCTGTTCCTGCTCGGCGACACGGAACCGGAGGACGCGGTGGCCAGGGCGCTGGCCCCGGTCACCGTCGCGGACGCGCTGGAGGCCGGCCTGCTGCGGCCCGGCGGCGTGGACCTCAGCGGGGGCACCGGGACGGGTGCCGGGCTGGCCGCCGCACTGGACGTCCGGCCGCACGGCGACGACGAGGGCTCCTGGTGGGTGGTCTCCGACCTGGACCTGGGCCGCTCGCACGGACAGCCGCTGCGCGCCGACCATGTGCTCGGCGTGGGCCAGGCGTCGCTGAGCCTGGCCGCCGCGACGGTGCGCCGGCCGGTCGGCCGGCTGCTCGACCTGGGCACCGGGTGCGGGGTGCAGGCGTTGCACGCCACCCGGCACGCCCAGCACCTGGTGGCCACCGACGTCAACCCGAGAGCGCTGGCCCTGGCCCGGGCCACCTTCGCGCTCAGCGGGGTCGACGTGGAGCTGCGCGGCGGGTCCTGGCTGGAGCCGGTGGCCGGCGAGCGGTTCGACCAGATCGTGAGCAATCCGCCGTTCGTGGCCGGCCCGCCCCGGGTGCGGCACACCTACCGGGACTCCGGGCTGGCCGGCGACGACGTGGCCGCCCGGCTGGTCGGCGCGCTGCCCGGGCTGCTCGCCGAGGGCGGGGTGGCCCAGCTGCTGGCCTGCTGGCTGCACGCGCGGGGGCAGGACTGGCCGGACCGGGTGACCTCGTGGCTGCCGGGTGGCGGTGCCGACGTGGACGCCTGGTTCGTGCAGCGCGAGGTGGCCGACCCGGCGCTGTACGTGGGCACCTGGCTGCGCGACTCCGGGATCGACCCGGCCTCCCCCGCCGGGCGCCAGGACGCCGAGGAGTGGCTGTCCTGGTTCGACGCGCACCAGGTGGAGGGCGTCGGATTCGGCTTCATCACGCTGCGCCGCACCGGTTCCTCGGCCGGGCCCACCGTGCTCTGCGAGGACCTGCGCCAGGCGCTCGCCGACCCGCTGGGCCCGGAGACCGCCGGCTGGTTGGACCGGGTGGACTGGTTGCGCACCCGGGCCGGCGACGAGGCGCTGCTGGACGCGCGGCTGGCGGTGGCGCCGAACGTGGTGCTGGAGCGCACCGCGCGGCCCGGGGAGAGCGGCTGGGAGGAGCTGGTCGCCGCCGTGCGCCGGCTGGACGGCCCGGGCTGGCGGCACGAGGTGGACGAGCTGGCCGCCGCGCTGCTCGCCGGCTGTCAGGGGATGCTGCCGCTGGGCGAGTTGCTGGCCCTGCTGGCGTTCTCCCACGACCGGTCGGTGGACGAGCTGGCGGCGGCGAGCCTGCCGGCGGTGCGCGAGTTGGTCCGACACGGCCTGCTGGTGCCGGCCGAATGGGCCGCCGAGGCCAGTCGCGCCGACCTGGCCGGGAGCGCGGCGTCCGGGACCGAACCCTCGGCCGCCGGAGGGCGCCGGTGAGGGCGGTCGCGGCGCGGGTGAGCAGGGCTTCGGTCCGGGTGGCCGGCGAAATGGTCGGCAAGATCGACGAGCCGGGGCTGCTGGTGCTGCTCGGCGTGCACCGCGCGGACGGCTCCGAGCAGGCCGAGGTGATGGCCCGCAAGCTGCACGAGCTGCGGTTGCTGCGCGACGAGGAATCCTGCGCCAGCGCAGGCGCGCCGCTGCTGGTGGTCAGCCAGTTCACCCTCTACGGAGACACCCGCAAGGGGCGCCGGCCGTCCTGGTCCGCCGCCGCCCCGCCGGAGCGGGCGGAGCCGCTGGTGGAGGACGTGGTGGCCCGGCTGCGCGACCGCGGCGCCCGGGTGGAAACCGGCCGATTCGGCGCGATGATGGCCGTGGAGTCGGTCAACGACGGGCCGTTCACGGTGCTGGTGGAGGTGCCCCCGCCTTCGGACTGAAGTCGGCGCCGGGTTCGGCGCTGGGATTACCTCTGGAACACCCGGCGCCCGGCCACGAAGGTCAACCGCACCACCGCGTCCGCGATCCGCTCGGCGGGGAGTTCCACCGGGTTGCGGTCCAGTACGGTCAGGTCGGCCAGGTTCCCCTCGGCGATCCGGCCGGTGTCCTCGGCGTGCGTGACGTAGGCCGAGCCGGCGGTGTACAGGTCCAGCGCGTCGGCCAGCGCGATGCGTTGCTCGGGCAGGAACGCCGGCCCGGACCCACCGGGGGCGATCCGGTTGACCGCGGTGTGGATGCCGTGCAGCGGGTCCGCGCTGCTCACCGGCCAGTCGCTGCCCCCGGCCAGCCGCGCCCCGGAGGCCAGCAGCGCGCCGAACGGGTACTGCCAGCCGGCCCGCCGCTGGCCCAGGAACGGAATGGTGAGCACATCCATCTGCGGCTCGTGGCAGGCCCACAGCGGCTGGATGTTGGCCACCGCGCCGAGCTGGCCGAACCGGGGGATGTCGTCCGGGTGCATCACCTGCAGGTGCGCCAGGTGATGGCGGTTGTCCCGGTCGCCGTTGGCCTCCCGGGCGGCGGCCACCGCGTCCAGCGCCTCCCGCACCGCCCGGTCCCCCAGCGCGTGGAAGTGCACCTGGAAGTCCAGGGCGTCCAGCGCGGTCAGGTACTTGGCCAATGCCTCGGGTTCCACGAAGCTGAGCCCCGCGTTGCCCCCCGCGTTGCCACACGGGGTCAGGTAGGGCTCCAGCATCGCGGCCGTGTGGTTCTCCGCCACGCCGTCCTGCATGATCTTCACGGTGCGCGCCCGGAGCAGCGGCGCCACGTCCAGCCGGGACCGCCGCTCGAGCAGCTCGTCGATCTGTTCGGCGCCGCGGTCGCGGTCCCACCACAGCGCCCCGGTGACCCGGGCGGTGAGGCTGCCCCGCTCGGCGGCCTCCAGGTAGGCCCCGCTGGCGTCGGACATGCCGTTGAAGTCCCCGAGCAGCGCGTCCTGCCAGGCGGTGATGCCCAGCGAGTGCAGCAGCCGCTGCGCGCGCAGCAGGCCGGCCAGTCGGTCGGCGGCGGTCAGCTTCGGCAGCAGCCGGCTGACCAGGTGCGTGGCGCCCTCCTGCAGCATGCCGACCGGCTCCCCGTCGGCGTCCCGCTCGATCCGCCCGTCGGCCGGGTCCGGGGTGTGCCGGTCGATCCCGGCCAGCCGCAGCGCGCGGGTGTTCACCCAGGCGCCGTGGTGGTCCCGGTTGACCAGGTACGCCGGCCGGTCCGGCAGCACCGCGTCCAACGCCTGACGGGTGGGGATGCCGCCGGGGAACGCCTCCATCGACCAGCCGCCGCCGCGCACCCACGCCTGGTCCGGGTGCGACCGGGCGTACTCGCCGATCAACCGCGCGTACTCGGCCGCGTCGGTGAACCCGGTGAGGTCGCACTGGCCCAGCTCCATGCCGCCGCTCACCGCGTGGATGTGCGCGTCGGTGAATCCGGGCAGCAGCAGCCCGCCGGCCAGGTCGATCACCTCGGTACCCGGTCCGGCCAGCGCCCGGGTGCGCTCCGGGCCCACCGCGCTGATCCGTCCGGCGGTGACCGCAACCCCGGTGGTGGTCCGTCCGCCGCCCAGGTAGGCCGGGCCCCCGGTGAAGATCAGGTCAGCGTGCTCAGACGGCACCGTCCACCTCCACCGGACGCAGCTCGAGCGTCGTTTCGTCGGTACCGCGCCCGGTCCGGAAGTAGTCCGAGCGCCGACCCCACTTTGCCACCGCCGCGGCCACCAGCCCGGCGGCCAGCACCAGCCCCGGGCAGAGCAGCTGGAAGTAGCCGTTGTCCGGGTCGATCGCCAGGTGGTCGCTCTTGGTCAGGTAGGAGGCCACCAGCACCCCGCCGAGGGCGAACATGGCCAACCCGCAGGCCGCCGGGATCACCACCACGGTGAGCGCCTCCAGCGGTCGGCCGCGCAGCACCGCCCGGAAGCGCACCGCGCAGGCCAGCGCGGTCAGCCCGTAGTAGCCGGCCACCAGGATGCCGACCGCATTCACCGCCGCCAGGACCATGGCGCTGACCTGCGGGATGCTCACCGCGAGCACCGCGATGACCAGCGCGATGGCCGCGTTGCACACGGTCCCGGCGGCCGGCGTGCCGTACCGGGGGTGCACCCGCGTCCACACCTTGCCCAGGGTCCGGTCCCGGCCCATCGCCAGCGCCTGCCGGGCGGTCGGGATCAGCCCGGCCAGCAGTGAGGCCACCGCGGAGAACAGCAGCGCAAGCAGCGGCAGGGAGGCCCAGGGTTCGCCGGCCAGGGTGCTGGCGAACATCCGGCCTCCCGCTCGACCTCGGCGTCCGTTCGCCCGTTATCAGTGCAACAGTGCGCACCTCACTAGGTCAATGGTGTTGACATAAGGCGGGGCGCCCGCTGGACTCCCGGAGGTGACCCGAGACCGGACACCCTCGGCGCGGCGCAGGCGACGCCCCACCCGCACTGGTCAGCTGCTCTCCGAAGAGCTGATCGTGGACACCTGCCTGCGGCTGATCGAGCAGCACGGTGGCCAAGCACTGTCCATGCGCCGGCTGGGCGCTGCACTGGGGTCGGACGCGACGGCGGTCTACCGGTACTTCCCCGGCAAGGACGAGCTGCTGTTGGCCGTGGCGGACGAGCTGATCGGTCGCGCCATGGCCGGGTTCCGGCCTACCGGCGATTGGCTGGCCGACCTGCGCCGGCTGGCCGTTCTGGTGTACCGCAAGCACCAGACCCACCCGAGGACCGCGGCGCTGGCGGCGGCCCGGGTGACCGGGCGGGCGAACGAGATCAGGACGGTGGAGACCATGCTGGGCGTGATGCGCGGCGGCGGGTTCTCCGAGGCGGACGCGGTACGCCACTACCTGTCGTACATCGACATGGTGCTCGCCTTCTCCGCGCTGGACGCGGCGGCCCGGAGCACACCCGGCTGGGGGCAACCGGAGCCCGCCTGGCGGTCCGCCTACCAGGGCCTGGCGGCCGAGCAGTACCCCAACATCGCGGCCGCCTCCGACGAGCTGATCACCCGGCTCAGCGGTAGCTCGTTCCCGCTCGCGCTGGAGCTGTTCCTGTCCGCGCTCGCCGGCGCCGCCGCACGCGCGGACGGCTGACCGGTCAGGGAATGCTCCACTGGTAGGAGTCCTTGCGCAGCCGCAGGTAGAGCATCGCCTCGGCGTGGCGCACCCCGGGCACGGTGCGGATCCGTCCGGAGATCAGCTCGAGCAGGCTGGCGTCGTCCACACAGACCACCTCGGCCAGGATGTCGAACCGGCCACCACACATCACCACGTAGGGCACGTCGGACATCGCGGCCAGCGCATCGGCGACCGGTTCCAGCGGGCCCTCAACGTTGATCGCCACCATGGCCTGGCGGAACATACCCACCCGCAGCGGGTCGGTCACCGCCACGATCTGGATCACGCCGCTGTCCGAGAGCCGCTGCACCCGCTGGCGCACCGCCGCCTCGGACAGCCCGACCGCCTTGCCGATGGTGGCGTACGGACGCCGGCCGTCCTCCTGCAGCTGCTCGATGATCCGCTTGGCGATGTCGTCCAGCGGCGGGCTGTCCCGATTCACCACGCCATTAGATCAACCGCGCCATGAGATCAGCGGGTCACGCGGTGGTGTCGCGCCCGCTTTCCCGAACGGCGGTGACCAGGTTGGTGGCCAGCTCGCGCTGGGTGCGCAGCACCTGCTCGGCGAAGTCGAAGACCTGGTTCACCACGTCCTGGCTGTCCGGGAGCTCGGACTGGGCCTTGGCGGTCACCGTGGTGGCGAACTCCCGCGCGGTGTCGACCCAGTCGCCGACGGCCTTGAACAGGGTCTCCTGGCCGCGCTGGGCGATGTCCACAAACTGTTCCTGGGTGGTGGTCATGTGGTGTGCCTCCAAGACGGGGTCCGCTGTATGCACATAAAACTACGCATCAGCGATAACTATTTCAATCACGGCTGTCGAGACCTGCCTCACCCGGTCAACTGGAGGTACCGGTCAGCCGGAGGCTCCGCCGGCCACGAAGCTGCGGTACACGCCGAGCAGCGCCTCGCGCTGCGCGGGGGAGAGCCGGGGGTCGCGCCGGATGACGTCCTCGGTGTCCGGGAACGCGCCCTCGGCCGGGTGTTCCTCGGCGTCCGCCCGGCGCCCGTTGTCCCCGCGCATCCAGCCGGTCTGGGCGAGCAACTGCTCGGTGCTCAGGTTCAGCGCGTCGGCGATCGACCGGAGCACCTTGAGCGAGGGCTGGTGCAGGCCCCGCTCGATCTGACTCAGGTAGGCATTGGACACGCTGGTCAGGCTGGCCATTTCGCGCAGCGAGAGGTTCGCCAGGTGGCGTTGCGCGCGGATGAATCCACCTAGCGCATCCATCTGCGTCGTCCAGGGATCGG
The DNA here is from genome assembly GCA_036402515.1 of Pseudonocardia sp. GTDB lineage: Bacteria > Actinomycetota > Actinomycetes > Mycobacteriales > Pseudonocardiaceae > Pseudonocardia. The sequence goes on along the minus strand of DASWST010000298.1, from coordinate 17,382 downwards.
CGCCTGTCCGCCCGGCTCCTTCGTCGGACCGCTGCTCGCTCATGAGTTCATTGTCGCTCGGACTAATCGTGTGATCCACGGTTATCGCCATGGCAACTCGTGGCGGGCCGGCGACGGTCCCGCATCAGGCCACCACATAGCTGCCCGGGGCGTCGGCCAGCGGCGGATAGGCCAGGCCGCCCAGCTCCGGTGGTTCCCGGCGGTTACCGGCGCGCGCATCGATCCACGGCGCCCAATCCGTCCACCAACTCGCCGCGCGCTCCTGGGCTAGCTCGCGCCAGTCGGACGGATCGGCCGGCAGCCGCTCGCCCTCGGTGAACCAGTACCGGGACTTGGGGCTCGGCGGGTTCACCACGCCGGCGATGTGCCCGGAGTTGGAGAGCACGAACCGCACCGGCCCGCCGAGCAGCCGAGCGCCGGTGTACACCGCGCGCCACGGGGCGATGTGGTCGGACTCGGCGGTGATCACGTAACTGTCCTGGCTGATCTCCGCGAGGTTCAGCCGCTCGCCGGCCAGCTCCATCCGACCGGTGGCCAGCTGGTTCTCCAGGTAACAGGTGCGCAGGTACTCGGTCTGCATGGTGGCCGGCATCCGGGTGGAGTCGGAGTTCCAGCTGAGCAGGTCGAACGGGGCCGGGTCGGTACCGAGCATCCAGTCGTCCACCACGAAGTTCCACACCAGGTCGGTGGCCCGGAGCAGGTCGAAGGTGGCCTTCATGCTCTCCGCCGGCAGGTATCCCTGCCGGCGCATCAGGCGGATCAGGTTCCCCACCGCCTCTGGGTCGGTGAACACGCCGAGCTGACCGGGGGCCTGGAAGTCCAGCAGCGTGTTCATCAGGGTCAGCGTGTGCACCCCAGGGCGGTGCCGGGCGGCCAGCCACGCCGCCGTCGCGGTGGCCAGGGTGCCCCCAAGACACAGCGCCACCAGATTCACCGAGGGCGCCCCGGTGATCCGCTCGATCACCTCGAGCGCGGCGAGCGGCCCTTCACGCAGGTAGTCGGACATGCCGACATCGCGCAGGCTCTGGTCCGGATTCCGGTAGCTGATCATGAAGCAGGTGTGTCCGTGCCGGACCGCCCACTCGACCAGGCTTTTGCCCGGCGCCAGGTCCAGCACGTAGTACTTGTTGATCCACGGCGGGCTGAACAGCATCGGCACCTGGTACACCGTGTCGGTCTGCGCGCCGTACTGGATCAGCTCGATCAGCCGGTTGCGGTAGACCACCTTGCCCGGAGTGGCGGCCAACTCCCGGCCCACCTGGAACTGGCCAGGAGTCACCTGGCGCGGGGCGCCCCGGTTGGTGAGCACGTCGCGGACCATGTTGCGCAGCCCCCGCGCCAGGCTCTGCCCGCCGGTGTCGAACGCGCGGCGCAGCACGGTGGGGTTGCTCATCGGAAAGTTGGCCGGTGCACTGGCCTGAATGAGCTGATCGACCGCGAAGTCCACCTTGGCCTGGGTGCGCGAATCGACGTCGGCGTGGCTGGCCAGCGCGCGCAGGTAGGCGGCGAACAGGGCGTGCTGCTGGCGACACAGGTAGAACCAGGCGTTCGTGGTGTAGGCAGGGTCCGCGTGCCGGCGGTCGGACTCCGGTAGTTCGGCCGGGCCCTGCGCGGTCACCCCGACGGCGCGCAACGCCGAGATCACGGCGGCCCGCCCGGCGGCCCCGTAGAAATCCACGGTGGCCCTGGCAACCGGCAACGGCCGCACGGCCAGGGATGCGCCGGCCCTGCGCAGCGCGGTGCCGAAACCGACCGGGTCCAGCCGGAGCATGAGATCGTCCGAGGTGAGCAGCTCACGGATACTGGAGACGAGGTCGGCGGCGGTCTCCTGGACTCGAACGCGGGACTCTTCGGTGCTGGCCATGACCGCGCCTCCTTACCCCGTTGTCCCCGGCATCCTCCCTCGCTACCAGCCGGTACGCATGCGCGGAAGCGGTTGCGCGGGTCCGCTGACGGCGCTTCGCACCGCCTCGGGAGGCCTTGGACCGAGACCTCCCCTTGACATTTCGGGTGACCTGTGGACGCCACTCTCAGCAAACGTTCGAGCCCATGTGACCAGGGAATCTCCAGGTGAGGCGCGGTATACACCATACAAAGAGGCTCCCGAGACTCTCAGGAAACCCGGAGTGGGCCAGGCCACGTGCCGGATTTGGGAACGTTTGAGGGCCCTGATGCGTATTACTTGGTGAAGCCGCTAAGCGGACACCACGGGATGTCCCAGCGGTACGCGTAGGGAGGGACCGCACATGACTGCGTCGCTGACCATCGACGAACCAGGGGTCGCCACCGCGACCCTGGAGTCGGTGACCCCCGAGCTTGAACCGCTGGCCGAGGAGCTGGACGCACAGAGCCCAGCCGCCGACCTGGTGCGGGTCTACCTGAATGGTATCGGCAAACGCGCTCTGCTGACTGCCGAGCAAGAGGTGGACCTTGCCAAGCGTATCGAAGCCGGGGTTTTTGCCAACCACATGCTGGACTCCGACCCGAACCTGACGCCGCAGCAGGCCGCTGACCTGCGCGCTCTGGTACGGGACGGGGAGCGTGCCCGCAACCACCTGCTCGAGGCCAACCTGCGCCTGGTTGTCTCGCTGGCCAAGCGCTACACCGGCCGCGGCATGCCGCTGCTGGACCTGATCCAGGAAGGCAACCTGGGCCTGATCCGCGCGGTGGAGAAGTTCGACTACGCCAAGGGCTTCAAGTTCTCCACCTACGCGACCTGGTGGATCCGTCAGGCGATCACCCGGGGCATGGCCGACCAGGCCCGCACGATCCGGCTCCCTGTCCACCTGGTGGAGCAGGTCAACAAGATCGCCCGGGTGAAGCGGGACCTGCACCAGCGCCTCGGCCGCGACGCCACCCACGAGGAGATCGCCGAGGAATCGGGGATCGCGGTGGAGAAGATCGCCGACCTGCTGGACCACTCGCGCGACCCGGTGAGCCTGGACATGCCGGTCGGCAACGAGGAAGAGGCCCCGCTGGGCGACTTCATCGAGGATGCCGAGTCGACCGACGCGGAGACCACGGTGATCTCGCACCTGCTGCACGACGACCTGCGCCGGGTGCTGGCCACGCTGGACGACCGGGAGCAGAACGTGATCCGGATGCGCTACGGCCTGGACGACGGCCAGCCGCGCACCCTGGACCAGATCGGCCGCACCTTCGGGCTGTCCCGCGAGCGGGTCCGCCAGATCGAGCGTGAGGTCATGGCCAAGCTGCGGGTGGGCGACCGGGCCAACCGGCTGCGCGCCTACGCCAGCTGACTGACAACCGCCGGGTCCCCCGGACTCGGCACACCGCCCCATCGACACCGACAGCCGCCCCGGACCGCCGGGGGCGGCTGTCGCCGTTTCCACCCCCGCCGCACCTATCGCCGTCCCACCCCCGCCGCCGCGGAGACCGGCCGGCCCCATCGGGACCGCACAGAGCTGAGCAAAGCCGCGACTCGAGCGGCCGCCGCGCACGGATCCAGGTACCTTCTGCAGGTGCCCGAGTTCCACCACACTGACGTGCTTCCCCTCGGCCCGGACAACACCGAGTACCGCCAGCTCGACCTCGGTGGCATCACGCCGCTGCGGGTCGATGGCCAGGAGTTCCTCCGGATCGACCCCGCCACTCTCACCGGCCTGGTCAAGGCCGCGGTGACCGATATCCAGCACCTGCTCCGCCCGTCGCACCTGGCCCAGTTGCGGGCCATCATCGACGACCCGGAAGCGAGCCCGAACGACCGCTTCGTGGCCACCGACCTGCTGCGCAACGCCTGTGTCTCGGCCGGCGGGGTGCTGCCGATGTGCCAGGACACCGGGACCGCGATCGTGATCGGAAAGCGCACCGAGGGTGTGTTGACTGGGCGGACCGGCGGCGACACGGACGAGGCGGCGATCTCCCGGGGCGTGTTCGACGCCTACCAGGAGCTCAACCTGCGTTATTCGCAGATGGCGCCGACCACCTTCTGGGAGGAGCGGAACACCGGCTCGAACCTGCCCGCCCAGATCGAGCTGTTCCACATCCCCGGAGACCGCCCCCGCTACGAGTTCCTGGTGCTGGCCAAGGGCGGCGGGTCGGCCAACAAGACGTTCCTCTACCAGGAGACCAAGGCGCTGCTGAACCCGACGCGGTTGGCCCAGTTCCTGGACGAGAAGCTGCGCTCCCTGGGCACCGCCGCCTGCCCGCCGTACCACCTGGCCATCGTGGTTGGGGGCATGTCGGCCGAGTACACCCTCAAGGTCGCCAAGCTCGCCTCCGCGCGGTACCTGGACACCCTGCCGGAGCGTGGTTCGGGGCTGGGCGAGGCGTTCCGGGACCGCGACCTGGAGGCCCAGGTCCTCGAGCTGACCAGGAACTTTGGCATCGGCGCGCAATTCGGCGGCAAGTACTTCTGCCACGATGTGCGCGTCATCCGGTTGCCTCGGCACGGCGCGTCCCTGCCGGTGGGTATCGCGGTGTCCTGCTCGGCCGATCGGCAGGCCAAGGCGAAGATCACCGCCGACGGGGTATTCCTGGAGCAGCTGGAGCGCGACCCGGCCCGGTTCCTTCCGGACGTATCCGAGCAGGAGCTGGCCGCGGAGTCCTCCGCCGACGTGGTCCGGGTGGATCTCGACCGTCCGATGTCCGAGATCCGGGCGCAGCTGGCCACCCTGCCGGTGAAGACCCGTCTGGCGCTGACCGGGTCGATGGTGGTGGCGCGGGACATCGCCCACGCGAAGATCGCCGAAAGGCTGGACGCCGGCGAGCCGATGCCGGCCTATCTGCGCGATCACCCGGTGTACTACGCCGGGCCGGCCAAGACCCCAGCCGGATACGCCTCCGGCTCGTTCGGCCCGACCACAGCTGGCCGGATGGACTCGTACGTGGAGCAGTTCCAGGCCGCCGGCGGCTCGATGGTGATGCTGGCCAAGGGCAACCGGTCCCGCCAGGTCACCGAGAGCTGCCAGCGGCACGGTGGGTTCTACCTCGGGTCCATCGGCGGCCAGGCCGCGCGGCTGGCGCAGGACTGCATCCGCAAGGTTGAGGTGCTGGAGTACCCCGAGCTGGGCATGGAGGCGGTCTGGAAGATCGAGGTGGTGGACTTTCCGGCGTTCGTCGTGGTGGACGACAAGGGGAACGACTTCTTCGCCTCGACCAGCCAACCCACCCTGCAGGTCAGCTTCCGCTAGCCCCCGGGCGGCCGTGCGTGCGGGCGGGCGGCCGTGCGGTGGGGTGGGCGGTTGCGCGGTCAGGCTAGGCGGCGGGGGCCGGTGTCCTGCCAGGTGGGCGGCTGGCCGAGGACGATCCGGGCGGCGATGACCGAGGCGGTTTTCGGGGCGGCCAGCACGGGGGTCAGGCGCAGCGCGCGCAGCTCCGGCAGGTCCTCCGCCAGGCAGCTCACCCGCAGCGCGAGCTCCTCCAGCGCGGCGAGATCCGCCGGCGCGCCACCCCCGTAGCCGGTCAACAGCGGGGCCGCCCGGGGTGTCCGGATCAGCTCATGGGCGTCCGCCGTGGACAGCGGGATGACCCGGTGCGCCCGGTCGCCGAGCAGCTCGGTGGCGATCCCGGAAAGCCCGAAGGACAGCAGCGAGCCGAACGAAGGGTCGTCCAGCACCTCGAGCACGCAGGACTGCCCCTTCGGTGCCATGCGCTGCACATACAGCTCGGGCCGCCCGGTGACCGAGACCAGGTCGCGGTAGGCGGTGTCCACCGCGTCCGGGGAGCCCAGATCGAGTCGGACGCCGATCAACTCGGGCCCCTGCCAGCGCTCCCCCACGCCCTTGAGCGCCACCGGGTAGCCCAGTTCCTCGGCGGCTGCCCGCGCCGCGGCGGCCGAGTCGACCAGCCGGAACGGGGTCACCTCGATGCCGTAGCAGGCCAGCAGGGCGGCCCCGTCCTGATCACCCAGCGGCATCGGCTCGCCGGCGTCGGCGAACAGGCCGTCCACCAGCCTCCGGGCGTCCTCCGCCCGGATGCCGTCCGGGCGCACGTACTCCCCGGCCGGCGCGTCCCGCCAGCGGGCGTAGCGCAACACCCTGGCCAGCGATGCCACCGCCCGTTCCGGACTGGGATAACTGGGCACCGAGCCCCGCCCTGGCTGCCCGTCCGGCCCGACCACGGCCAGCTCCGCCGGCACCCCCTCCACCGCGAGGAACGTGCTGAGCACCGGTTTGCCGGTGCCGTCGACGGCTACGCGCAGCGCCCTGGCGTAGTCCGCGCCCGGGGTGGCCACCGGAGGGACGAACACCGCAATCAGGGCGTCGGCGTCCTCCGAGTGCACCGCGTTGGTGACCGCCTCGGCGAACTCCTCCGGCGAGGCCGCGGTGCCCACGTCCACCGGCGGTCCGGCGGGGAACAGCCCCTCGTCCAGCAGCGCGTCGGTGACCAGTACGCCGAGCGCGCTGGAGTTGCCCACCACAGCGACCCGGGGCCCGGCCGGCAGCGGCTGGTAGGCCAGTAGCTGCGCGGTGTCGAACAGTTGGGGCAGGGTCTGCACCCGGATCACCCCGGCCTGCTCGAACAGCGCCTGCACACTCGCCTCGTCGACCGGTTGCCCCCGGGTACCGAAGGAGGGCAGCTGCGCGGCGAACCGACCGCTCTTCACCGCGACCACCGGCTTGCGCCGGGCCAACCGCCGGGCCAGCCGGGCGAACTTGCGCGGATTGCCGAACGTCTCGAGGTAGAGCAGCACCACGTCGGTGGCCGGGTCGGTCTGCCAGTACTGCAGCAGGTCGTTGCCGGACAGGTCGGCGCGGTTGCCGGCGGAGACGAACGTGGAGAGCCCGAGCCCCCGGGCGCGCAGCCCGGCCAGGATGGCGATGCCCAGCGCACCGGACTGGCAGAAGAAGCCGACCCGCCCCCGGCCCGGTGGGTCGGGAGCGAGGGTGGCGTTCAGCTGGATCTCCGGCGCCGTGTTGACCAGGCCCAGTGCGTTGGGCCCGATCACCCGCATGCCGTGCGACCTGGCCTCCTCGACAAGCCGGCGCTGAGCGAGCACCCCGGCCGGGCCCGCGTCGGCGAATCCCGAACTGAGCACCAGCAGCGCCTTGACCCCCTTGGCCAGGCAGGAGTCCATCACCTCGTCCACGCCGGCGGCCGGGATCGCCACCACCGCGAGGTCGACCTCGTCGGGGACCTCGGTCACCGAGCGGTACGCCCGTACGCCGCTCACCGAACGGGCCTCCGGGTGCACCGGGAACACCGGGCCGGTGAAGTTCGCCCGCAGCAGGTTGGCCAGCACCGCGTGGCCGATCTTCGTCGGGTCGTTGGACGCGCCGATCACCGCGATCGACCGGGGGTGCAGCGCGTTGTGCACGCCGCGCGCCTCGGCGCGCTGCTCGCGGGCGTCCCGCACGGCCAACGAGCGCTCGGTCGGGTCGATATCGAACTCCAGGTGCAGCACACCCTCGGCGAACTCCCGGCTCACCTGATAGCCGGCCTCCCGGAACACCCGGACCATCTGGTGGTTCTCCGCCAGCACCTCGGCCTCGAACCGCCGCAGGCCGTTCTCCCTGGCCGCCGCCGCCAGATGCTCCAGCAGGATCGAGCCCAGCCCACGTCCCTGGTGATCGTCCCGGACCACAAAGGCGACCTCGGCCGACAGGCTCTCGTCCAGGCGGATGTACCGACCCACGGCGATGATCTCGTGGCCGAGCATGGCGACGAACGCGACGTGGTCATGGTGGTCGACCGCGGTGAACCGCTGCAGATCCTTCGGGGGGATTTGCGGGTACGGCCCGAAGTAGCGCAGATAGCGGGTGCGCGAGGAGAGCCGGGCGTGGAACTCGACCAGAGCGTCCGAGTCGGAAGGCCGGATCGGGCGCAGGTGCACGACACCGCCGTCGGAGGCGACCACGTCCGCCTCCCAGTGCCGGGGATACCGGGCATCATCCGGCTCCGGTGCCGGCGCGACCGGCTCCGCGGCGCCCGCGGCGGCAAGCGGCTCGACCCCGGACACCGGTCAGTCCCTCGGATCGTCGGGATCGAGCCCGTGCAACGGGAAGACCGCCCGCCGGGTCTCCCGGATGGCGTTGTCCACCGGGTCGCCGCCGGTGCCCCAGGGGAGGTGGTCCACCGGCGCGCCCTCTCCCATGACGGTGGGCACCGGGCGCGGGTTCAGGCCGGCGGTGTGCGCTATCCAATCCGCCGGAATGCCCCTGTCGGCCGGCACATCGCGGTCCAGCACGGTGGCCAGCAGATGCGTCCAGGAGCGGGGCACCACCCGGAACAGCCCGTATCCACCGCCGCCCAGCGCCAGCCACTTGCCTCCGGCGTGGGTCTCGGCGAGCTGGCGCAGCTCCTGGTAGATGGCTCGGTGCCCGTCGACGGTGAGGCTCAGTTCGGCCAGCGGATCCTCGTGGTGGGTGTCCACTCCGCACTGGGTGACCAGCAGCGACGGCCGGAACTCGGCGAGCAGCGAGGGGACCACCGCGCGGAAGGCGCGCAGCCACGAGCCGTCCCGGGTGCCCTGCGGCAGCGCCAGGTTGACCGAGGTGCCCTCAGCCTCGCCGGAGCCCACCTCGCTGGGCCACCCGGTGCCCGGCCACAGCGTCATGGGGTGCTGGTGGATCGACACGGTGAGCACCCGCCGGTCGTTCCGGAACGCGGCCTGCACCCCATCCCCGTGGTGCACGTCGACGTCCACGTAGGCGATCCGGTCGAATCCGTGGTCGAGCAACCACGAGATCGCCACCGCGCAGTCGTTGTAGACGCAGAACCCGGACGCCTCCCCCGCCATCGCGTGGTGCAGCCCGCCGGCGATGTTCACCGCCCGATCGCAGCGACCCTCGGCGATCTGCCGGGCGGCCAGCAGCGACCCACCGCAGACCAGCGCGCTGGCCTCGTGCATCCCCTGGAAGATCGGATTGTCCAAGGTGCCCAGCCCGTGGCCCACGTCGTACGTTGCGTCCGGCGCGGACTTCACCGCCGTCAGGTAGGACGGCCGGTGCACCCGCTCGATCTCCTCGTCCGAGGCCTGCTCCGGGGTGAGCACCTCGATGCCCTCGAGCACCCCCAGGCTGTTGGCCAGCCGCATGGTCAGGTCCAGCCGGATCGGGTTCAGGGGATGCGTGTCACTGAGTTTGTAGCCGAGGAAGCGGGGAGTCCACACCACGGCGGGCGAAGCGCTCATGAGCACAAACGGTAGGCGCTTCGCCCGGATTCGTCCCCGCTTCGCCGCCCCGGATCGCCGTTGAGGCCGGCCAGTCACACACGGTGATCGCATCGGGCGGGGACGGCATGCGTCGGTTCGCCCGCCGCGCCGGCGGCCGCCCACCGCGCATCCGACCGGGACCAGCGCCGATATGCCGTCCATCCTGCGGCTACCCCCGGTCGGGCTACGTGTTAACTCTGATGGGTCGCCGGGATCTGCGCGGCCCTGGAACGGATACGATGGGTACCGAACGAAGGGGCGGAAGCTGTGAACGATCTCATTGACACTACCGAGATGTACCTCCGCACCATCTACGAGTTGGAAGAGGAGGGCATCGTCCCGCTGCGGGCGCGCATCGCCGAACGGCTCGGCCAGAGCGGGCCGACGGTGAGCCAGACGGTCGCGCGGATGTCGCGGGACGGCCTGGTGATCGTCGCTGGAGACCGCCACCTTGAGCTCACCCCGGCCGGCCGGTCGCGGGCGGTGTCGGTGATGCGCAAGCACCGCCTCGCCGAGCGCCTGCTCAGCGACGTCATCGGGCTGGAGTGGGAGCACGTGCACGCGGAGGCGTGTCGCTGGGAGCACGTGATGAGCGACGCCGTGGAGCGCAAGCTGGTGCGGCTGCTCGGTGATCCGACTGTCTCCCCGTACGGCAACCCGATTCCCGGCCTGCAGCAGCTCAGCGAGTCCGCGCCAGACGGGGAGGGCACCGCCGCCGAGATCCCCACCCTGGAGCTGGGCCTGCAGCGACTGGACGAGTTCGCCCGGCGGGGCGGTGGAACCGTGGAGGTTCGCCGGATCGCCGAGCACGTTCAGGCCGACTCCGACCTGATGACCGAGCTCAAGTCGGCCGGGATCGTGCCTGGTCAAGACGTCGAGGTCAGCTCGATTCCGCGGTTCGGCGACGCTGTTCCGGTGCACTCGGAAGGTGAGCAGGCGCAGGTTCAGCCGCTGCTGGCGCACGCGGTACTGGTTCGCGCTCGCTGAGCCGCCGTCCACCGCCCCGTCCACCGTGCCGGCGCCATGCTTGACCGCGCGGGGCGCGCGCTTGCCCTCTCGTGCGCCCGCGCCGGGGCGTGAGACTGTGTGTCCCGGGCGGAAACGAGCGGCGGGAGGAATCGCGTGCGGGTGCTGGTGACCGGCGGGGCCGGCTACCTCGGCAGCGTGTGTGCGGCACATCTGGTGGAGGCCGGGCACGACGTGGTGGTGCTGGACGACCTGTCCACCGGGCATCGGGATGCCGTCCCGGATGGGTGCCGGTTCGTCGAGGGTGATGTGGCCGACGCCGCCGCCCCGATCCTCGCCGAAGGCGTGGACGGCGTGCTCCACTTGGCGGCGAAGTCGCTGGTCGGGGAATCCATGGAGCACCCGGAGCGGTACTGGCGGGGCAATGTGGTGACCACATTCCAGCTGCTCGAGGCGATGCGCGCGCACGGCACCCCCCGGCTGGTGTTCTCCTCCACCGCGGCCGCGTACGGGGAGCCGGAGCAGGTACCCGTCACCGAGGACACCGCTACCCGGCCGACCAACACCTACGGCGCCACCAAGCTGGCCATCGACCACGCGATCAGCTCCTACTCCAGCGCGCACGGCCTGGCCGGGGTGAGCCTGCGCTACTTCAACGTGGCTGGCGCGCACGGCCGGTTCGGCGAGCGGCACGCCGTGGAGACGCACCTGATCCCGATCGTGCTGCAGGTGGCGACGGGGCGGCGGTCGTCGGTGCAGATCTACGGCGAGGACTGGCCGACCCCGGACGGCACCTGCATCCGCGACTACATACACGTGGACGACCTGGCCGAGGCGCACCTGCTGGCCCTCGAGCACGCCGTGCCCAAACAGCACCGCATCTACAACCTGGGCAGCGGCACCGGGTTCTCGGTGCGCGAGGTGATCGACACCTGCCGCATGGTGACCGGCCACCCGTTGCCCGCCCAGTCCGCCACGAGGCGCCCGGGCGATCCCGCGGTGCTGATCGCGTCCAGTGAGCGGGCATACCAGGAGCTGGGCTGGCGCCCCAGCCGCACCGACCTGAACCGGATCGTCACCGACGCCTGGGAGTTCACCCAGCGCTACCTGATCGCGGACGCCGACTGAGCTCAAGCCGGCGGAGCTCAAGCCGGCGGAGCTCAAGCGGACTGGGCTCATGGCTTGGCCCGCGCGGCCAGCTCCTCGGTGGCCCGCTGGCTGCCTTCGATGAACCAGTCGCGCAGCTCGTCCGGGCCGCAGCCGGCCTGTAGCGCGGCCTGGACCATGGCGCTGAGCGGATGCCCCGGCCAGGCCTGCTGCGCGCGCCGCAGGGCGACTCCGGCGAGCGCGCCGTCGCCCCGCATCAGCGCGCTGTGCGCGAGGAGCATGGCGGCCTCGGCCGACTCCGGGTCCGGCAACTCGCTGACCAGGGTGCTCCACAATCGCTCCGCGGCGGCGGCGGTGGCCTCGAAGGCAAAGCCGAACGCGGCATCCCGGACCATCGTGTCACTCAGCGCCAGACACAGCCGCACCACGTCCTCATCCCCCAGCTGGGGCCGGTCCACCGCAGCCACGTCGATCCAGCGTTCCAGGGTGGCGAGCTCCTCCGGCCCGGCCGCAAACCCTTTGCCGGCCAGGCACAGCTCCTCCATCCGCCGGTTCAGCAGCGCCTCCCTGCGCCGCAGCGCCGCCGGATTGCCAGGCGCGACCACCCGCTCCAGCTCGGCCCGATCGGCGTAGGTCACCTGGCCGGCGACCACCGCGGCGGCGGCCACCGGGGAGCTGGCCGGATCGGGTAGCTCGCCCCCACAGCCGCAGGCGCCGTAGCACCGCCACGGTGCGTCGGCTGCCAGCTCAGCCACCCAGATCGTCGCCCAGGCCACCGCCCCGGACGCCGCACAGGCCTCGACCACCGCGGCGACCAGCTCCGCTCGGGGCAGCGGCCGATCCGGAGAGCGCCCCACCCTCGACCCCCCGCCGACCACGACCAGCAGCAGCTCCTCACACCGCTGGGCGCACACCACCTCGGCCAGCTCGGCGGCCATGTCGGCCACCGCCGATGGCGGCGGGAGATCCACCCGGAGGGTGAACTCCACGCCGAGCTGGCCGGCGCTCCTGGTGCTGATCAGCACCAGCGAGTCCGCCGGGTGGAACCCGAGCAAGTAGGGAATGGCGGCGACCAGGTCGGCGGCGGAGCGCAAGCGCTGGGTGGCCGCCGGGCCGGTGGGTGGGCTGGCGTCGAAGCTCATGGCTCGAGGGTGCACCGGGATCGCCGGTGGGGACGCCGCTGGCGGCCGAGGCTGTGGACAACTCGGGCCGTTGGCGACGGCTGTGCATCACCGCGGGCCGAGGGCGAGGAACTGTCCGGGTGGTGGACTAGCGTGTCGCGGCTGGAACAGCCGTGAAGACGCCGGGTGAGGGCGACCTCGTCTGCCGGCCGACCAGCACCAACTGCAGGTGGCAGGACAGCCGCTCCGTCGGGTCGTCCAGCGCCATCCCAGACACCGCCGTGGCCCGCCGCAGCCGGTGGCGCAGGGTGTTCGGGTGGACGTGCAGGCTGGCCGCCGCCGACCGGACGTCGCCCAGCGCGTCCAGGTAGGCCAGCAGCGAGGTGACCAGCTCGCCGCCGCGCCGCTGGTCGTGCTCGAGCAGCGCGGCCACCCCGGGATGCCGCAGCTCCGGCCGGCCGGCCAGCACGTCCACCACCTCGCCCAGCAGCATCTCGGCGCGCAGCTCGGAAATCGTCGCCACCGCCGCGCTACCCGGAGCCCTGGCCAGCGCGTCCAGCACCCGGTCGGCTTCGGCACGGGCGCCCGGCAGCGCGGCCAGCCCCGCTACCGGCGAGCCGATCCCGGCGCGCCAGGGCAGCCCGGTGCGCTCCCGCGCCACATCCACAGCATCCCGCACCCAGACCGGCAGCGCCGGCTCGACCCGGTCCTCGGGCACCCCGGACAACACCGCGTAGACCCGATCCTCGAGCGCCCCGACCAGCGCGGACCGGTGGTAGGCGGTGGCGTACACGGACACCACGCCGCGCACCTGGTCCCGGTGCAGGGCGCGGGCCGGAGCGTCCGACTCGACCGGTCCGGCGAAGCCGACCACCAGCGCGCCGGCCGCCGGGTCCAGCCCGAGCCGGCCGGCGACCAGATCGGTGTTGGCCCGGCCGGTGAGCAGCTCGACCAGCTGCGCCCCGCCGGACACGGGCCCGGCCCCGGTCCGGCGGCGCAGAATCTCGGCGGCGGCCAGCCGGGCCGCGCCGACCAGCGCCTCCTCGGCCCGCTCGGCGAACGGCAGCACGGCCGGGGAGAACCGCTGCTGCACCCAGATCGTGCCCAGGTAGCGCGAACCGGCCCGGATCCCCACCGCCAGCCGAGCCCGGATGCCTAGCTCGGGCCGGGCGTCCACGCGCACCACGTGCTCCCCGTTGCGCAACCGGTCCAGCACGCCCCACTCGCGCAGCATCCGCATGTACGTCTCCGGGCCCTGCCAGCCCAGGATGGACAGCCGGCGCAGCTCGTCCACCGCGTCGTCGGAGCGGGAGTAGGCCAGCACCCGGTTGCCGGTGTCCTCGATGTCCACGATGCCGCCGGTGATCAGCGCGGTCGCCTCGGCCAGCGCGAACAGCTCCTCGCCCGGCGAGTCGGAGACGCGCGCGGCGACCAACCCCGGGGGCAGCCCGGGGTGGACGTCGGCGTGCAGCTCGGCCGCCTCCAGCCGCTCCCGGAGCAGGGCGCCGAGTTGATCCCAGCGAACCCCAGGGCGCACCGCCAGCAACGCCACACCCGCCTCTGTCGCGGCCTCGGCCAGCTCGGCCACCGCACCGGAGGGCCCCGGCTTCACTGCCACGGCGACCGCCCCGCTGCGCGCCGCCGCCCGCAGGAACGGCAGTGACTCCCGCCCGCGCACCCCGATCACCAGCACCAACTCGCCGTGGTGGTCGCCGAACTCGTCGTCCGGGTCCAGGATCGCCACGCCGAGCACCGGGGGGCGCGCGCCGGGCGGGACCTGGGGCAGCTCGGCCAGCGCCCCCTCGATGCCCTCGAGCAGCTGGTCGAGTGGGATGCCTCGGGCGCCGGTACCTGCGGTCACTCGAACCTCGATTTGTCCGATCGGACAACGTTGTGACGTCGACTATAGCCAGTTCGCCAACTACACGGACCCGCCTCCGGCACTACCGTTTCGCCATCCCCGACACGCGGACACCCCGCGGGAGGTGCACCAACAGTGGACGCCATCGCGACGACCCCATCACCCCGGAACGAACCGGTGCGCGGCTACGCCCCGGGCTCGCCGGATCGAGCCAGCCTGACCGCTCGGCTGGCCGAGCTGGCCGGGCTGCGCCATGAACTGACCCAGACGATCGACGGCGAGCGGCGACTCGGCGGCGGCGCGGCCGTGGACGTGGTCGCTCCGCATCGGCACGCGCACGTGCTGGGCACCTTCGGCACCGCCACCGCCGACGACGCGAAGGGCGCCGTGGAGGCCTCTCTGCGCGCCGCCCAGGCCTGGCGGGAGCTGCCGTTCGAGGCCAGGGCCTCGGTGCTGCTGCGCGCCGCCGACCTGCTCTCCGGACCGTGGCGGGACACCTTGAATGCGGCGACCATGCTCGGCCAGTCCAAGACGGTGATCCAGGCCGAGGTCGACTCGGCGTGCGAGCTGGCCGACTTCTGGCGGTACAACGTGCACTTCGCCCGGCGCATCCTGACCGAGCAGCCGGAGTCTTCTCCCGGCGTGTGGAATCGGATGGACCACCGCCCGCTGGAGGGCTTCGTCTACGCGATCACCCCGTTCAACTTCACCGCGATCGCCGGGAACCTGCCCACCGCGCCGGCGCTGATGGGCAACACGGTGATCTGGAAGCCGTCGCCCACCCAGACGCTCTCCGCCTGGTACACGATGCGCCTGCTGGAGGCGGCCGGCATGCCCCCCGGCGTGATCAACATGGTGACCGGGGACGGCCGCGCGCTGTCCGAGGTGCTGCTGGCGGACGAGCACCTGGCCGGCATCCACTTCACCGGCTCCACGGCTACGTTCCAGTACCTGTGGGGCCAGGTCGGCGCGAATATCGGGCAGTACCGCGGCTACCCCAGGCTGGTCGGCGAGACCGGTGGCAAGGACTTCGTGCTGGCCCACCCGTCCGCCGAGCCGGACGTGCTGCGCACCGCGCTGGTGCGGGGCGCCTACGAGTACTCCGGGCAGAAGTGCTCGGCGGCGTCCCGGGCCTTCCTGCCCCGCTCGGTCTGGGACCGGGTACGTGACGACCTGGTCGACGAGGTGCGCTCACTGCGGGTCGGCGACGTGGCCGACCTGTCCAACTTCACCGGTGCGGTGATCGACCGGCGGGCATTTGACCGGCTGGACGGCGTGCTGGAGCGGGCCGCGAACGACCCGAGCCTCGAGGTACTGGCCGGCGGCGGGGTGGACGACTCGGAGGGCTACTTCGTCGAGCCGACCCTGGTGGTGGGCAGCGACCCGGAGCATGACGTGTTCCGCACCGAGTACTTCGGCCCGCTGCTCGCCGTGCACGTGTACGAGGACCGGGACTTCGACCGCATGCTGGACGTGGTGGATCGGGGCGCCGCGTACGCGCTGACCGGCGCGGTCATCGGCACCGACCGGGCGGCGATCACCAAGGCCGGCGAGGCGCTGCGGTTTACCGCCGGCAACTTCTACATCAACGACCGGCCCACCGGCGCGGTGGTCGGCCAGCAGCCGTTCGGCGGCGGTCGGGCGTCCGGCACCAACGACAAGGCGGGCTCGATCTTCAACCTGCTGCGGTGGACCAGCCCCCGGTCCATCAAGGAGAACCTCAACCCGCCGACCTCGTCCGGCTACCCGCACCAGGGGTGAGTGAGATGCTGCGCTCCGCACTGCTTTCCGCCGCCCGGTCGCCGATGCTGCGCTCGGCCGCCGAACACTCCGCGCTGGCCCGGCCGGTGGTGGACCGGTTCGTCGCCGGCACCGATCTGGACCGCGCCCTGACCGTGGCCCGCGAGCTGGCCGTCGACCGGCTGGTCTCGGTGGACCACCTCGGGGAGAACACCGAGGACCGGGCGCAGGCCGAGGCCGCGACGGAGGCCTACCTGGCGCTGCTCGACCGGCTCGGCACCGAGGGCCTGGCCGACCGGGTGGAAGTGTCGATCAAGCTGTCCGCCCTGGGGCAGGCGCTGCCGGGCGAGGGCGCCGGGCTGGCCACCGACAACGCCGCGCGGATCTGCGCCAGGGCCGAGGCGGTGGGCACCACGGTGACCGTGGACATGGAGGACCACACCACCACGGACAGCACGCTGGAGACCGTCCGCGCACTGCGCCGGGACTGGCCGGGCACCGGCGCGGTCCTGCAGGCCTACCTGCGCCGCACCGAGGCGGACTGCGCGGCGCTGGCCGGGCCGGGGTCCCGGGTACGGCTGTGCAAGGGCGCCTACGACGAACCAGCCACGGTGGCTTTCCGGGAGCGCGCCGAGGTGGACGAGTCCTACCGACGGTGCCTGGGGGTGCTGATGCGCGGCCAGGGCTACCCGATGGTGGCCACCCACGACCCGGCGCTGATCGACCACGCCGGCACCCTGGCGGCCCAGACCGGGCGGCTGCCCGACGGGTTCGAGTTCCAGATGCTCTACGGCGTGCGGCCGGAGGCCCAGCGCGAGCTCGCCGCGGCGGGCCACCGGGTCCGGGTCTACCTGCCCTATGGCTCGGCTTGGTTCCCGTACTTCATGCGCAGGCTCGGCGAGCGCCCGGCCAACGTGATGTTCTTCCTCCGCTCGGTCACCAGCCGGCACTGAGGTCTCGCCCAAGTTTCTTCTCGGTGGGTGTCGATACGGCCCGCTGCCGTTCGACGCAGGGGCAGACACCCACCAAGGAGGACACCATGACCACTACCGCAACCACCACCGCGACCACCACCGCTGGCCAGTCCGCCACGCGCTCCGCCGCCACTCAGCGCCGCATTCGTCGAGGTACCGCGGTAGTCGGCGCCTCGGCGGCCAACGCTCTGCTCTGGGGCGCCGCGGCCGCTCTGGGCGTCGACTTCCGGCTCGCCGATTCCGCTGGCTCGGGCGTCATCACGCTGCCGGTCGCGGTTATCTTCACCGCGGTGTTCGGGCTGCTCGGCTGGGGCAGCCTCGCGCTGCTGGAGCGCTTCACCCGCCGCGCGCGCACGATCTGGACCGCACTGGCCGTCGCGGTGGCGCTGCTGTCCATCGTGCCGATCTTCCTGGAGCAGGCGACCTCGGGCACCAGGACCGCGCTGACCGTGCTGCACCTCGCGGTGGCCGTGGTGCTGGTCCCGGCCTTCCGGCGGA
>DASWST010000297.1:0-1582 GCA_036402515.1 Pseudonocardia sp. | reverse complement strand
CCAGCCCATGGCCTTGAACGGTGTGCCGTTGAACGGCACCGTGGCGAGCACCTTCCACAGCCGCTCGTGGCGCCAGAAGTACGGCTCGTAGATGGACACGAACCGGGGCCGCAGCCGGCGGAAGCCCAACACCACCCGCTCACCGAACGCGGCGAGCAGGAGGTTCAAGACCAAAACGGCGACGAAGCTGACGGCCACCGAGGCGTGGCCCCACAGGGCGTAGAAGTGGGCGGCGACGGTCATCAGGGCCACCAGGGCGGCGAACTGCACCCAGCGCAGCAGCAGGAACGTGATCATGCTGCCGAGGTTGTGGCGCAGCTTCTTCCGCAGCCGGCGGGGCAGTTCCTGCGGGGTCTTCAGGTGGTCGAACTGGGCGTCGCGGGCCACCGAGCGCGGGATCTCGAACGGCGGCGAGCCGAGCAGGCCCACGTTCTCCCGCACCGGTCCGTCGATCGGGACCATGACCTTGGTGCCGAGCAGCACGTTGGCGCCGATCTTGGCCCCGGCCGGCAGCGCGATGTTGTTGCCCATGAAGTTGCGCTCACCGATCGCTATGCGCGACATGGTGAACGAGCTGTTCGAGTAGTCGGTGTTCATGATCGACAGGCCGTCGGAGAGCATCGTGCCCCGCCCGACGCTGGTCAACAACGCGGAGTCGTGGGCGGTCTCGGTGCCGAAGTTGGACCCGGTCTGTTCCACCTCGCCCAGCTTGTAGCCGAGGGCGCGGGCGTAGCCGACCGCCAGCGAGCTGTCGCCGAAGATCACCGTGAAGAACTGGGAGTTGCTCAGGCTGGTGATCAGGCGCGAAACCACGTAGCGCAGGCCGTACAACCGGTAGGTCCTCCCCGGGCGGAGCATCGGCTGCAGCAGCCGGGGCAGTGTCACCATGCCCAGCAGTCCGAGCAGGGTGAAACCGAGCAACACGATCGCGGAGATGGCCGCCATGGACAGGTAGAACCGGGCCCCGGTCAGCTGCAGCTGCGCCGGGTCGAAGTAGCCGGAGACCAGCGGGATCGCGAGGAGCACGGTCACCACCACGGCGGAGATGATCGGCACCACAATCGCGCCGAGCAGCAGGTGCGCCAGGCCGAAGAGGAACCGCCGCAGCGTGCTCAGCTTGATCGGGGCGACCGTCTGGTAGTTCGTGGTGGTCGGCTCGGCCGGCACCCCGTGCCAGCGCTGGCCGGCCGGGACGTGCTGGCCGGTGTGCAGGGCCGAGCTGTGCCCGAGCTGCGCGCCGTCGCCCATCGAGGTGTTGATGTCCAGCGTGCTTGTCCCACCGATGAACACATTGCGCCCGAGGGTGACCCGGCCGAGCTGGAGCTTGCCGTTGGTCGCGTGGTAGCCGGACAGCGAGCTGCCCCGACGGATCACCGTGCCCGCGCCGATGGTGATCAGGTCGGTGGCGACCGGCACGGCGGCGGAGAAGATGGTCACTCCTTTGCCGATCTTGGCGCCCAGCATCCGCAGGTAGAGCGGGTAGATCGGGGAGCCGGTGAACAGCTGCAGCGGGTTGACCGCCATCAAGGTGCGGACGATCCAGAAGCGCAGGTAGGCCAGGCCCCAGAGCTTGATCTCCCGC
>DASWST010000296.1:0-33199 GCA_036402515.1 Pseudonocardia sp. | reverse complement strand
CCGATTCTGCTGCAGGATCACTACTTGATCGAGCAGATGGCGAACTTCAACCGGGAGCGGATCCCGGAGCGTCAGCCGCACGCCAAGGGTGGCGGCGCGTTCGGCACCTTCGAGGTGACCAACGACGTCAGCGCGTACACCAAGGCGGCGGTCTTCCAGCCGGGCGCCAAGGCCGACACGCTGGTGCGGTTCTCCAGCGTGGCCGGCGAGCGGGGCAGCCCCGACACCTGGCGCGACCCGCGCGGGTTTGCCGTCAAGCTCTACACCTCCGAGGGCAACCTGGACGTCGTCGGCAACAACGTGCCGATCTTCTTCATCCGGGACCCGCTGAAGTTCCAGCACTTCATCCGCTCGCAGAAGCGGCGGTTGGCGAACAACCTGCGCGACAACGACATGCAGTGGGACTTCTGGACGCTGGTGCCGGAGTCCGCGCACATGCTGTCCTGGCTGATGGGTGACCGGGGTATCCCGAAGACCTGGCGGCACATGAACGGCTACTCCAGCCACACCTACAGCTGGGTCAACGCCGCCGGTGAGATCTTCTGGGTGAAGTACCACTGGAAGACCGACCAGGGCATCGACTTCCTGCCCCAGGCCGAGGCGGATGAGCTGGCCGGCAAGGATGGCGACTTCCACCAGCGGGATCTGTACAACGCGATCGAGCGCGGGGAGCACCCGAGCTGGACGCTGAAGATGCAGATCATGCCGTTCGAAGAGGCCAAGACCTACCGGTTCAACCCGTTCGATCTGACCAAGGTGTGGCCGCACGCGGACTACCCACTGATCGACGTGGGCCGGATGACGCTGAACCGCAACGTCACCGACTACCACACCGAGATGGAGCAGGCCGCGTTCGAGCCGAACAACACGGTGCCCGGCACCGGGCTGTCACCGGACAAGATGCTGCTGGCCCGTGGTTTCTCCTACGCCGACGCGCACCGCGCCCGGCTCGGGGTCAACTACAAGCAGATCCCGGTGAACTCGCCCAAGGTCGAGGTGAACAGCTACTCCAAGGACGGCGCGATGCGCATCCGCAACGCCTCCGACCCGGTATACGCGCCGAACTCCTACAGCGGCCCGAAGGCCGACCCGAGCCGCACCGCCGAGGCGCTCTGGTACACCGACGGCGAGATGGTCCGCTCGGCGTACACGCTGCGCCGCGACGACGACGACTTCCGCCAGGCCAACACCATGGTCCGGGAGGTACTGAACGACGAGCAGCGCGCGCGGCTGGTGTCCAACGTGTCCGGCCACCTGCTGGGCGGGGTCAGCGAGCCGATCCTGCTGCGTGCGTTCGACTACTGGAAGAACATCGACAAGGAAATCGGCGACCGGATCGAGCAGGCGGTGCGCAGCGCCGCCGACACCCCACGCTGACGCCCTAACGAACCGACGCACCACCACCACGCCGCCGGCCCCCCTCCCACCAGGGAGCGGGGGCCGGCGTCCGTTATCTTCCGCGAGTCGGTGCTCCCAATACATCGAGACGACGCTCTCAGCGCACACGAAAACAGGCGACACCGCGCCGGCCGCTACCTAGTGTCCCGTGTCAATGATGCTCGCCCACCTGCTTGCGTTCACCGCCGTCGTCGCGGTCCTCACCATCAGCCCCGGTCCGGACGTGGCTGTCGTGGTGCGGATGTCCTTGGCCGGCCGGGCGCGGGGCATCGCTTGTGGATTCGGCATCGTGACCGGCTGCTTCGTCTGGGGGGTGGCCAGCGCGGTCGGGATCAGCGCGCTGCTCACCGCGTCCACCCTGCTCTACAACGTGCTGCGCATCGCCGGCGCGCTCTACCTGTGCGTACTGGGCGTACAGGCTTGGCGCAGCCGGAGCAGCTCGGCGGCCACCGCCCCCGGCGTCCCCGTGCCGTCCGTCGGCGGCGGTATGTGGGCGGCGTTCCGCACCGGGCTGATCACCAACGTGCTGAACCCGAAGGTCGGCGTGTTCTACCTGTCGCTGCTGCCGGCGTTTGTGCCTCCGGGTGTCGCGGTGCTGCCGGCCACTTTGCTGCTGGTCGGCATCCACGCCGTGCTCGGTGTGCTGTGGCTGAGCCTGATCGCCACCACGGTCGATCGGGCGCGCGATTGGCTCAGCCGCGTGCGGATCCGCCGGGTGATGGACCGGATCACCGGCGGGGCGCTGGTCGGCTTCGGTGTCGCGGCGGCATCCGAGGTCGCGCTGCGTCCCTGAACCGGCGCCGCCCTACCAAGTGGAGCTCCCCATTAGGTGCGCAGAGATCAGGCGCAGTCGTGCGGGTACCGGGTGCACCACGGGGTGACGCCCGGCAGCTGGTGTCGGTGCTCGGCCACCCACCGGTACATCCGCCGCTGGACGCCCGAGGTGCGCCGGTAGAGCCGCTCCGGCCAGGGGGCGCCCAGTGCTACCGCGAGCGCGGCGTTGATCGCCTCGGCGCCCTCCGCCATGGCGCCGTCGGCTCCGCGCCAGTGCACCGATGCGGCGCATTCCTCCCGGCTGATGCCCAGGCGCTCGGGAACGCCGGAGCGCTGGTAGGGCGCGGTCTCGATCAGCCGGCGGCGATCAGCGAGCCGCAGCCAGCCGAGCGTGCGGGTGCAGAACCCACACTCGCCGTCGAATACCAGCAGTGGGGTCATCCGCCCAGCATCCCGCGGCGCTCACCCCGGCCGGCGCGGCCAGTGGGCCGAGGTTCAACAGTGTTCTGGGGGAGCGGGCTCCTCAGGGAGCGGTGCTGACCGGCTGGCGCAGTGCCACCTGCACCCGCAGCAGCCCGTCCACCAGCTGCGCGGTCGGCCGCAAACCGGACCGGCGGAGCAGCCGGGTGATCAGCAGGTTCCCCGGGTGCGCCACGGCGGACAGCTCCAGGTGGCCGGACTCGGTGGCCAGCTCCACCGCGCGGCGGACCAGCGCGGTGCCGACCCCGCGAGCCTGCCAGGCGTCCTCGACCAGCACACCCAGCGCGGCACCGCCGGCGCCGTCGGGATCCAGGGTGGCCAGTCCCACGGCGTGCCCACCGTCGGTGGTCAGCGCGAGCAGCCCGGAGCCGCGACCGGAGCGCCCGGCGAGCAGCTCGGCCAGCTCCTCGGGGGGCAGCGTGGGACTCGGGTTGAGGAACCGGCCGCGCCGGCTGCTCGGGGTGCACCGGGCGTGCAGGGCGGCGACCAACGGCCCGTCCGCGCGCGTCGCCATCCGCAGCTCCACCTCGGAACCGTTGCCGAGCAGCACCAGGCCCAGGCTGACCGGCTGGCTGAGCGACCGTGCCCCGGCGGCCCGGGTGGCGGTCGGTGGGCTGGCCTGTTCGGCGAGCTCGGCCAACTCGACCAGCACGGCGGCCCGAGCCAACTCGGTGGCGGTGAACGGCCAGGCGCGGGTCAGCCGGACGTCCTGACCGAGCACCCGCAGTTGGTAGGTGTGCCCGGTCGCCTCGCCGTCCCTGCTGGCCTCACGGGGCTTGCTGGCCTCAGCGGGCTTGGTGGTCTGGCCGGACCCGGTTGGCACGCTTGCCTCGGGAAGCACCCGCGCGTGCAGCAGGCTGGCCAGCGCTCGGGGCGCGGCGGCCGGATCGCTGGCCACCCGGCGGGCCAGCGCCAGCGAGGTGGTCACCGGGTCGCGCAGCTCGCCCGCCCCGGCTGGTACGGCCAGGGTGCAGCCCATTCCGGCGGCCCTGATGCGATCGGCCAGCGCGGCGGCGGCCCGCTCGTCGGCCGCCTCCACCAGCAGCTCGTCCGTGACCGATCCGTCCGGGCCGCGCTCGCTGAGCACCGTCATCGAAACGATGTTGCAGCCTGCTCCACCCACCGCCGCGGCCAGTGCGCCCAACCGTCCCGGTCGGTCTTCGACCTCGACATGTACCCGCCACAAACCCACGTAGTGCCTCCTTGGGTCGCCATGATCCCCACTCACTGTTTCCGGTGTGATAACGGCGCGCTACGGGATGCTGATGGTAAACCGGTGTGGAAGGTTCTCAAGAGCACACCAGGGCCAAATCCGTGAGTGACAACAAGCGCGCGACGGGCGCGCGGTGTGCACACACGCGTGACGAAGGGACCCACAAACATGGATGTCAAGTACACCGCGAACGCCGTTTC
Organism: Pseudonocardia sp.; assembly: GCA_036402515.1. Classification (GTDB taxonomy): domain Bacteria; phylum Actinomycetota; class Actinomycetes; order Mycobacteriales; family Pseudonocardiaceae; genus Pseudonocardia. Next base: position 29,134 of record DASWST010000296.1, on the reverse strand, counting down.
CTCAGGTGGGGGGCGCGACGGCGTCGTCCGCTCCGACGACGGCATCATCGACCTTCAGCTGAAGATGCCCCCCGCGCTCGGCGGGCCGGGCGGCGCGACCAACCCCGAGCAACTGTTCGCCGCCGCATACTCGACCTGTTTCCACGGCGCGGTGCGTCTCGTCGCGCGCAACGAGAAGGTCAAGATCAGCGACGACGCCACGGTGGAGGCCGCGATCGGCATCGGCCCTGACGACACCAGCTTCGCGATCACCGCGACGATCACAGCCACGCTTCCCGGGCTGGACCAGGCGCAGGCCGAGGACCTGGTGGCCAAGGCGCACCAGGTCTGCCCCTACTCAAAGGCCACCCGGGGCAACGTCGACGTCACCCTGATCGCCAAGGTCTGACCGCGGCGGGTTCACCATTCGCCCGTCGCGCCGCTCGAGCTAGTCGAGCACGGCGCGGCGGGCGAACGCTATTTCGGCGGCGGTGTGGCGCATCGTCTCGGCCACCACCAGCGAACCGTGCCCGGCGTCGAACCGCAGCACCTGGTAGTCCGTCCCGTCGCCGGCGCGGGCCCGCGCGGCCAGCGCCTCGAGGTAGTTGTCCACCTGGCGGATCGGGCAGCGCGGGTCGTTCTCCCCGGCAAGCACCAGCACCGGCGCGCGCAGCTGGTCCACGGAGGTCAGCGGGGACGCCAAGCGGTACAGCTCGGGCAGCTGTTGCGGCGAGCCACCGAACAGCGCCCTGTCGAACGCGCGCAACTGCTCCATCTCGTCGGCGTAGGCGCTGATGTAGTCCGCCACCGGCACTCCGGCGATCCCGGCCGCCCACCGCTCCGGTTGGGTGCCCAGGGCCAGCAGGGTGAGGTAGCCACCCCAGGACCAGCCGTTCACCACACAGCGCGCCTGGTCGGCCAGCCCCTGCTCGACACACCAGTCGTGCACGGCGGCCACGTCGGCGAGCTCCGTGTGCCCCGGATTGCCCTCGATGGCGTCCCGCCAGTCGCTGCCGTACCCGGTGGAGCCCCGGTAGTTGACCTCCACTACGGCGAAGCCGGCGTCTACCCAGGCCGCCCGCGCCGCGGAGAACCGGTCCTCGTCCGCCGCGTGCGGGCCACCGTGCAGGACGAACACGGTGGGCAGCGGCTGGGGCGCCTTTTCCGGGACCGAGATCAACGCGTGCACCGGGCCGGTCCCGCCCGGGCTGGGCACCCAGGCGTCGGTCACCGGCACCGAGCCGGGCGCCCGCTCGCCGGCCGGGGTGATCAGCTCGCGGTCGGATCCGTCCGGGGACAGCGCGCGGATGGACGGCGGGTTGGCCGCCGACGAGCAGCCGTACTCCACCGTGCCGTCCGGGCGCACGCTGGCCGAGCCGACGCAGCCCGGCGCGGTGTCCAGCGCCTCCAGCAGACCGCTGCCCAGGTCGTAGCGGTGCAACGTGCTGCGGGCCGCGTGTGTGTGGACCACCAGCAGGGCGGTCCCGTCCGGGTAGAAACCGCCGGTCAGCTCGCCGGGCAGGTCGATGATCAGCTCGGTCTGGCTGCCCGTGGCCACATCCCAGATGAGCAGCTCGTCGCGGCCCCGCCGCTCGTGGCCGACCAGCAGCCGGGTGTCCCCGTCCAGGTCGGGGAAGTCCAGCGCGCTCAGGCCTCGGCCGGGGCCGTCGGACAGCTCGGCCACGGCGGCGCCGTCCTCGGTGCGCAGCACCCGCAGCGCCGGGTGCCGGGAGTCGCCGTGCTCCGAGTGCGAGATTGCCAGCAACGTCTCGTCGTGCGAGAGCGCGCCCACCCCGGCGTCCTCGGCGTGCTCATACACCAGCTCGGCGGGCTTTCCGTCCCGGCTGAGCCAGACGCGGCTGCCGTCGTCGGTGGCGGTACCCAGCGCGACTACCCGGTGGCCGATCTCCAGGCCGGCCGGATAGCCGTCCAGCGAGTCCTCGGCCCCGTCGGAGGGCAGCGGCACCGCCGGCTCCGGCCCGTCCCCGGTTGGCAGCCCGGCGAACGGCTCGGCGACCCAGTGCCCGAACTCGTCGCCGTCGGTGTCGGCGAACCACCACAACTTCGCGCCGTCCGGGGTGAGCGTGGCGGAGTGAGTGCCGGCTGGTCGGTCGGTGACCTGGCGGTGCTGGTCGGTGGCACGGTCCCAGGCGTAGATCTCCCAGGTGCCGCTGGAGTTGGACGGGTAGACGCACCGGTCCGGAGCGTCCCTGGCCCAGTCCGGCAGCCCGATCCTCGGCGCGGTGAACCTGGCCCGCCACCGGTGCTCGCGCTCTGGGTCGTCGAACAGCTGGTCCGGCACCTCGGCGGCAGGATGGGTGGAGGGACGGTGGTCCAGGGCCTCGGAATGCTGGGTCACCCCACGATCCTGCCAGGGCGGTATGGGTGGGCCGGCATGGCTCGGTGTGCCGAAAGTCCTCGGCTCGGTGTGCCGAAATCCGCGACTCGGTGCGCGGGGTTGGCGCGCTCCTGCTCGCCGCTTGGCGCCTAGCCGGCCTGGCTAGCGAGCTCCTCGGCCGGCACGCCGGCGCTATCGAGCAATGTCGCCGCCATGGCAACGCCGACACCCGCGAGCGCCTGAGCCCGCACCACGGCCCGGGCACTCGCGCCGTCGAACACCATCGTCAACTGGATCGCCAGCGACTCCGGGTCGTCCACTCCGGCGGCAACCAGCTCGGCCTCGAAGAAGTCCGTCAGTCGCTGCTTGAAGTGCCGTGCGACCACACTGCCCGGGTGCTCCGGGTTCTTCAGCTCGACCGCGGTGTTGACGAACGGACAACCGAGAAAACTGTCACCGGTCGCCAGTCGGTCCTGCCGCTGGAACACCGTCAGGATCCGCTCCCTCGGCGTGCCCCCGTCTTCCCCTGGCTCCAGAGCTCGTTGGTATAGCGGGCCCTGGCTGGCCAACGTCTCGGCGATCAGCTCGTCCTTGGACCGGAAGAGCTGGTACATCGACTTCTTCGAGACCCCGGCCGCCTTGCAGAGCGCGTCCACGCCGACGTTCACGCCGTCGCGATAGAAGAGTTCGCCCGCCGCGTCCAGTAGCCGCTCGCGGGGTCGTGCCTGGGTCGTCATGCCGTCGAGCGTACCGGCCCGGCTTGCCAAAGGAAACAGATCGGTTTACAGTGTGGAAACAGAACGGTTTCCGACTCTCCTGGAGCTCAACAGATGACCACACTCGAAGGCGCCGTTGTTCTCGTCACCGGCGGCAACCGCGGGATCGGCAAGGCGATCGTCGACGACCTGCTCACCCGGGGCGTCAAGAAGGTCTACGCGACCGCCCGCAACCCGAGGCCGAGCGCGGACGCCCGGGTCGTGACCCTGCCGCTGGAAGTCGCCGATCAGGCCTCGATCGATGCACTCGCCGCCGCCGCTCCCGACGTGACCGTATTGATCAACAATGCCGGCGGGAGCTCCCCAGACACCTACCTGGACGCTCCGCTCGAGGACATCCGGAAGGTCTTCGAAATCAACTTCTTCGGCCCGCTGAACGTGACCCGGGCTTTCGTCCCGATCATCGAGCGCAACGGCGGCGGCCACATCCTGAACGCGCACTCGGCGCTGTCCTGGGTCGCCTGGCACGGTGCTTACTCCGCAACCAAGGCCGCGTTCTGGCTGCAGACCAATGCGATCCGGCTGGAACTGCTGGACCGCGGTATCGGCGTCACCGGCCTGCACATGGGCTACGTCGACACCGACATGACCGCCGCGGTGACGGCGCCCAAGGAGAACCCGGCCGATATCGCCAAGGCGGCGCTGGACGGGATCGAGGCCGGCGCGTTCGAGGTGCTCGCCGACGAGACCTCCCGGCAGACCAAGGCCGCCATGTCCGGCGACATCACCAACCTCTACCCGCGGCTCAGGGCCTGACCGGGTCGACGCGCCGGTCCGCTGGGGACCGCCTGAATGTGTGTCGCCAAGTTACTGTCGGTAGGTTACCGTGATCCAGTGACTGATCCGCCGAAGCGAGCTATCCAGCGCACCGCCCGACTGGGGTCGCTGCCGGTCGGTTTCGCTGGGCGTGCCGCCGCCGGCTGGGCCAAGCGACTCACCGGTGGCGACCGCGACGAGATCGCCGCCGACCTGGCCATCCGCAACGCCGACCAGATCTTCGCCGTGCTCGGCGAGCTCAAGGGCGGGGCGATGAAGTTCGGGCAGGCGCTCTCGGTGTACGAGGCGATGATCCCCACCGAGCTGGCCGAGCCGTACCAGGATGCGCTGATCAAGCTGCAGGCGAACGCGCCGAAGATGCCGGCCAAGGACGTGCAGCGGGTGCTCGCCGAGCAGCTGGGCCGGAACTGGCCCCGCCGGTTTGCCGAGTTCGATGCCGAGGAGGCCTCCGCCGCCAGCATCGGGCAGGTGCACCGCGCGGTCTGGCACGACGGCCGCGAGGTGGCCGTCAAGGTGCAGTACCCGGGAGCCGACCAGGCGCTGATGTCCGACCTGCGCACCCTGCAGCGGTTCGCCAAGCTGCTCCAGATGATCGTGCCCGGCGCCGACGTGCGCGCCCTGCTGAACGAGCTGCAGGACCGCATGATCGAGGAGCTGGACTACAGCGCCGAGGCGGACAGCCAACGGACCTTCGCCGCCGCCTTGGAGGACGACCCCAAGGTGCGGATTCCGAAGGTGGTCGCCTCGGCGCCAAAGGTGATCATCTCGGAGTGGATGCCGGGCCGGCCGCTGTCGGAGTTCGCGCACCGCCCGGCGGCGGACGCCGAGGAGCAGAAGCTGCGCGACTGGATCGCCGAGACCGTGATGGAGCTGCACTTCTCCTCGCCGGCCCGGGTCGGTCTGCTGCACTCCGACCCGCACCACGGCAACTTCCGGCTGCTCCCGGACGGCCGTCTCGGCATGATCGATTTCGGCGCGGTGACCCGGCTTCCCGACGGCATTCCGCGCCCGCTCGGCCGGATCCTGCGGCTGGCCGCCGACGAGCGGGCCGACGAGATGATGGACCTGCTGCGCGCCGAGGGGTTCGTCGGTCTGGAGGACAAGGTCACCGCCGAGGACGTCATGCGCTACATCGGTGCACTGGCCAACCCGCTGCGCGAAGAGACCTTCCACTACAACCGGGGATTCATGCAGGCCGAGGGCGGCCGGGTGACCGCGCCCGGCAGTGTCGACTTCCGCACCGGCCGGGCGATGAGCCTGCCCCCGCAGTACCTGATGTTCCTGCGGGTGGTGGTCGGCTGGATGAGCATGCTCGCCCAGATCGACTGCTGGGCGCCGAGCCGCCGAATCGTGGCCGAGTGGGTCCCCGGCTTCACCGACTACGACTAACCCGCCCCACGACCCTCAGCGCCAGTCCAGTTTTTCCGCGAGTCGGCGCTCTCAACACACTGAGTCGGGACTCTCAGCACGCCGAGCCGAGCTGAGTCCGGCGATCACTAGGTCCAGTGCCTCGGTGAACTCGGCCGTCGGGGAGGTGGCGGCGGCCGCCTCGGCGACCTCGCGCAGCCCCGGGTAGCGCCCGATCGGCAAGGCTCGCATCCTGGCGAGTACCGCCGCGAAGTTGTCCTCCTTGGTCAATGACAGCGGTCCGGCCAACTCCGCCTGGGCGAACCCGGCGACGAACCCGGACACCGCGCGGAACGCCGCAAGTAGGGCGAACCCGCGGAATCCGCCCCGCCGCAACGCCTCGAGCAGGGCCTCCGCCTGGTCCAGGGTTGTCCAATCCTGGGTGCGCCGGGTGAGCAGTAGCGGGATGGCGTTCGGATGGGCGCGTACCGCCCGCCACAGCCCGCTGGCGACCTCCCGCAGATCGTCGCGCCAGTCCGGGTGTCGCTCTGCCCACAGCGGCGCCGAGGCCCACACGCCCGAAGTGACCAGGCCATCGAGCCCGTCTCTCCGGTCGACGTAGTTGTAGATGGTCATCGCGCCGGTGCCCAGTCGGGCGGCCAGCGCGCGCATGGTCAACGCGTCCAGGCCCTGCTCATCGACAATGGCCAGCGCGGCGTCGCGCAGCTGCTCGTGGGTGAACTTCCGTGGGGCGGGCACTGTCCTCCTTGATTACGTGCGCAGTACGTGTTCGTAGGGGTTCACGTACACAGTACTTGAATGGAGTAGGACATGCCTGAGACCCTCACAGCGCAGATCAGCTTCCCGTCCCGGTCGGCCAGCCAGACACCCGTGAGTGGTTAGCGTTGCTATAGCCACGCTAACCACTCACGGGGTCTGAACTGGCGGTTTGGTGGGGGTGGTGATCTAGGCGGACGCGGGTGCGCGCGACGCGCTAGACTCCGGAACGTGCGGCGTTATTTCTGGTTTAGCAGGCCGGCCCCGGGTGGGCCCGCCAGCGGCCGCTTGCGCTGACCTCCCACCCCCTGAGCCGGATTCCACGTGAGCCGGCTCGGCTGATGGTTCGGGGCGGTTCCACCCAGAGAGGACGCCCCTAGCTATGACCGTCACGCTTGATCCGAGTGCTCCGCCGCTGCTGGACGGTAAGCGCACCGCGAAGATCAGCCCGCTGATCCCGCCCGCGCTGCTGCGCCAGGAACACCCCATGCCGCCTCAGGTCGCGCCGTTCATCGAGCAGGCCCGATCCGAGATCACCGACATCCTGAACGGCACCGACGATCGGCTGGTCGTGGTGGTCGGCCCGTGCTCGATCCATGATCGGGACGCGGCGCTGGAGTACGCGGCGCTGCTTGCCAAGGACGCCGAGCGGCTGTCCGGCCAGCTGCGCATCGTGATGCGGGTGTACTTCGAGAAGCCGCGCACCACGCTGGGTTGGAAGGGATTGATCAACGACCCGGAGCTGGACGGCAGCTACGCGGTGAACAAGGGGCTGCGCCTGGCGCGGGGGCTGCTGCTCGAGGTGTCCGAGCTGGGGCTGCCGGTGGGGTGCGAGTTCCTGGATCCGATCATTCCGCAGTTCCTGGCGGATGTGGTGTCCTGGGGCGCAATCGGCGCGCGCACGGCGGCCAGCCAGGTGCACCGGCAACTGTGCAGCGCACTGTCCATGCCGGTCGGCATCAAGAACTCCACCGACGGCGACGTGCAGGTCGCGGTGGACGGGGTACGCGCGGCGGCCGGCGAACACGTCTTCCCCGGCATCAACGTGGACGGGCTGGCCGCGCTGATCAGCACCACCGGCAATCCGGACTGCCACGTGATCTTGCGCGGTGGCTCGCGGGGCCCGAACTACTCCGCCCCAGACGTCGCGGCGGCGTTGGACCGGTTGCGCGCCGCCGGGCTGGCCGAGCGGCTGATCATCGACGCGAGCCACGGCAACAGCGGCAAGAGCCACATCCGGCAGGCTGAGGTGGTCTCGGAGATCGCCGCCAGGGTAGGCGCCGGCGAGCCGGGGATCATGGGCGTGATGATGGAGAGCTTCCTGGTCGGGGGCCGCCAAGAGCTCACCCTCGGACAGCGCGAGGCGCTCACGCACGGGCAGAGCATTACCGACGCATGCCTGGACTGGGAGACGACGTCCGGGTTGCTCGACGAGTTGGCGGCGGCGGTACGGGCCCGGCGGTGAGCCTCAGGGAACGAACCGCCGGGCGCTGCCGCCGACCCCGGCGAGGAACAGGGCGAGACAGAGCAGTCCGGCCGTGACCAGTACGGTCGCGGTGATCACGGCGAGCGAGATGCCGACCAGCTCGAAGATCAGGGCGAGCAGGAAGAGCACCGCGGCGACGATGGCGAGCATGGGATACCTCTCACAGCGTGGACTGGGACGCTCAGTATCCGGCGGGTAACGCGCCGTTGCAGGCTCTGGCAGGGTGGTCGCCCGGGTCGTGCCCGGTTCGAGACCTGCTGGCTGGCTCACCGTGACCTGCCCAGGCGGAAACGCCGGAACGAGCGTCCGGTGCGCGCCGCCCGGCGGTGGTCAGCCCAGGTAGAGCTCCGGGATAGGAAGCCGTGTGTAGGCGTCCAGCTCGTCGGGGAGGTCAATGCTCGGCTGCTCGGCGGGTAGTTCCTCGTCAAGACGGGTCACGAGCACGCCCACGCCTTCGGGGCTCACGCTCAGTTGTTGAGTCAACTCACCGATCTTGATCATGACGGTCTTTTCTCGCGATTGGAGTGCCGGAACCAGCTTGCTCGCTTTCCGGGCTCGGGTAAACCGTCTGTTCGGTTATCTGGGCTAGCTGATCCGGGTGAGCTTCGCCGGCCCGCCGGCCCGCGGCTGGTCGTGCCGGCGATAACTGGGGTCGCCTCGCTGTGCGCGCATGATCCGGTTAATCAGCGCGCTGCGCCCTCGGTGGCCGAGCGACTCGCTCAGCCGGGTTGTGCCGGGGATCGCGAGGCGGGCGTACTCCGCCGCCCTGTTGACCACCGCGGTTGCCATTACGGCGGCTTGGAAGGGCTTGCTGTCCGGCAGCTCCAGGAAATCCGCGTTGGCCCCGCCGAGCAGCAGCCGGCTGTACGAAGTGAGATAGGCGGTCAGCGCGTGCGCGGCCGCCTTGGACAGCGCCCCGTCGCCGGGCACCACCAGCGGCCCGATCGCGCTGGCCAGTGCTTGGCCGAGACGGCGGGAGTCCGGATCGGGCTGGAACTCGGTGGCGGCTTCGAGCCAGAGCAGCCGCCAGGTGTCGGTCTCGGTGACCGGGAGCAGCTCCGGATCGATGCCCATCAGCCAGCCGACGTAGCGCCAGAAATGGAACACCGCGGCGCGTTCCTTGGCCGAGAAGCGAAGCCCCACCGCCTGGCACCCGGCAAGGTTGGCCAGCGAGAAGAGCATGAGCGTGCCGGCGATCTGCACCTGGTTGACCGGGTGGTCCCACGCGGCATGGTCCCAGTCCGGGCGCTGGTTCATCGCGGCCCGGACGTGCGCGTGCATCAATCGCACCCGCAGCACGCTCTTGAACCCCGGCTCGAACCGGCCCAGCGCGCCCGGCGAGGTCACCTCGACCCACCAGTTCGCCGTCTCGGCCAGCCGGCGCGGGGCCATGGTGTCCAAATCACCGGTAGAGATCAGCGTCTTGTCCGGCCGGGAGGCGAGGTATCCGCCCATCAAGGCCAGTTGCGGCAGCGCGACCAGCATGCCCCACAACCCGGTGCGGCCGGTGACCCGTGCGGCCAGCTCGAGCTGCTCGGTGTCCACCCAGTACGGCACCGCGTCGACGTGGCCAAAAAATGCCGCCAGCTCGGCCGGGGCGTCCGGCACGGCGTCGATACCCCGCTCGAGGGCAAGCTCGAACAGAGAGCGTCCTCGGCCCGAGGGCAGCTCCTTCAGGGAGGCCACCAGGGCATCCGCCGCTGCGTCGCCGACCTGGGCGAACCGGCGGAACGTGTCCAGCTGGGCCTGGCTGGCGCGGACGTCCCCGCCGGCCATCAGCCGCAGGCCCAGGGAGAAGGGGAACGACGCGAGCATCGGGGGATTCGGCAGCCGGTCGTCCAGCGCGGTCATCATCGTCGACCTCCAGCACCGATATCTGGTGAGTGTTGTCACCAAAAAGTATTCTGGTGGCAGTGTCCACCAGAACTTTGCCGGGGTCAAGGGTGGGAGGATCTGACCGTGGCTGACCCGGTGCGCCCCTACGGCGGTGTCTCGGCGGAGCAGCGCCGGGCCCGGCGCCGCGCCGCGTTGCTCGACGCCGCGCTGGATGTACTGGCCACCGAGGGCGCAGCCGGGGTGACCGTGCGAGGGGTCTGCGGGCAGGCCAGGCTCAACGACCGCTACTTCTACGAGAGCTTCGCTGACCGCGACGGGCTGCTGCTGGCGCTGACGGACGATCTGTTCAACCGCGCCGCGGCCATGATTGTCGAGGTGCTTGAGGCTCAGCCGGCGGACGCCAGGGCGCGGGCCAGGGCGGTCATCTCGGCCGCGGTGGCCTTCCTCGACGAGGACCCACGCCGAGGCCGGCTACTGCTCGAGTCGCAGGCCACCGAGGCCCTGCAGCGCCGTCGACATGACGCCGTCCGGCTGCTCGCCACCATCGTGACCAACCAGGCCCAGGAGCTGCTCGGCGACGCGGCGCCGTCCCGGGTGGACACCGAGCTGGGGGCGATCACGCTGGTCAGCGGGGCCTTGGAGCTGCTCGCGGCCTGGCTGCGCGGCGAGCTGGAGGTCACCCGCGAGCACCTCACCGACTTCCTGGTGGCGATGATCCTGACCGCCTCCGACCTGTCCGCCGCGCTGGACCGGGAGGTGCGCGGCGCCCAGCGTGCGGGCCCGGGGCAGGCGGCCCGCTGAGGCGGCACCGACCCGCCGGTCACTCGCCGTTCGCGTCCCCCGCCCCCATGACTCTGACGAACGAAGGACGGCCGCTGTGACCGCTGCTTGACGGCGACCGGCGATCAATCCGGCGGCTCGGCGCCGGACTCCTCGGCCACGGCGGGCCGGCCTTCGTTGCTGAGGAACCGCTCGACCAGGCCACGGATCACCGCCGCCATGGAGAACCCGTGCTCCCCGCACCAGTCGCGCAGCTGGGCATGCAGATCCTGGGGGAGCCGGACGGTCACCAGTTGGCTGTCCTCGCCGGGCGACAATGCCCGCAGCGGTCGATCGGAGATGACCGTCCGGAACTGGTGCCCCGGCCGATCCAAGCTGGCCTGGCCGCGGCGAGCGTGTGCCGCCTGGCTCTCCAACAACCACCCGGTGATCGCCTGGCGATCGTCGGAGGATGCCTGCTCCAGTAGCCGGGCCAAGGCTCTCGCAGGATGCTCCGTCATGGCCTGCACGCTAGTGCCAGCGCTAGCCAATCGCTAGTGGCCGATAGCGTCCGACAGGTGAGCGGGTGTCCACCGCCCGGTCACGACCCTGGCGTTCACTTGCACACATCCACCCAGGTGGCCGATACGAGCTCGGCCATCCGCAGCGGATTGATGCGAATGGCGGCGTGCGTTGAGCCGGCCGCCGGCACGACGTCGTCATACGCTTTCAGTCGCACATCGAAGTAGACGGGTAGTGGTGTCGCCAGCCCGAATGGGCAGACGCCACCGACCGGGTGCCCGGTGAGCGCCGCCGCGGTTTCGGGCGCGAGCATCGAGGCCTTGCCGCCCAGGTCCAACCTGACCTTCTTGTTGTCCAAGCGAGAGTCGCCGCAGGCAACGAGCAGCACATTGCGGTCGCCGACCTTGAGCGACAGAGTTTTGGCGATCTGCGCGGGGGCGATGTTCCACTCCGCGGCGAGCGTCATCGTGGAACTGCTCCTGGTCAGTTCAATTATCGCAACGTCTGGTGCGTGCTCGGTCAGAAAGGATCTGACGGATTCGAGACTCATCTGGTGATCTCCCAGTTTCGGCCGGGCCGTGTCCACGAGCCGGATGTGGCTCAGCCGGCTACCGCGTTCCGCAGGATGCCAATGCCTTCGATCTCAACTTCGATCACATCTCCCTTTGTGACCGACTGCGTCTGCCCCGGAGTGCCCGTGAAGATCACGTCACCGGGCAGGAGCGTGACGTACCTGCTGCAATAGCTGAGGATCTGGTCCGGGGAGAACACAAGCTGACTGGTACGGGAGGACTGTCGCACTTCGCCGTTCACGCGTGTCTCGAGCTTGAGATCGCCGTAGTCGAGGCCGGTGACGATGGCTGGGCCGATCGGGCCGAAGCCGTCGGAGCCCTTGGCGCGGAACCACTGCAGATCCTCGAGCAGCCACTCGCGATCAACCAGGTCATTGCAGATCGTCACACCGAATACGTAGTCGGCCGCTTGCTCGACCGCGTGTCCTTGGCCGTGCGTCCGACGATCAGCGCCAGCTCGCCTTCGAAATGCACATTCGTCGCGTCGATCGGAAAAACGATGTCCTGCTCGTGCGGTAGCAGGCTGGTCGGGAACTTTGCAAATACTCCCGGATAATCGGACGGGACTGGCCGTCCAGCGGCATTGAGAATGACCCCTTCGGAGCCCTCCACATGTACGCGGTGACTTGCGTAATTCAAACCTACGGCAAGCACCTTCGACGGGGCACACGGGACGAGGAATCGCGCCTGGCGGGCCGGGACAGCGCGACCTGACGGCCTAGCGTCGCTGAAGATGTCGCCTACGAGGTGACGGACTACATCGCCCTCCCAAATCCCGTAGGAGGTCACGCCGTCATGCTCGAAGCGCACATATTTTCTTGCTATTTGGCTCTTCGCCGTCCGGTCGAGCTGACTCGCAAGCATGGCTTGACGCTACGTTCGGCGTGGCCCGGAATCTTGTACGTTCTTTGCGTCTGGCCACTTCGTACCGGCCGGCGGGCTCTCAGTGCGTCAGTTGCCCGAGTCGTCCCCGTTGTCGTCGCCGCTGTCCCCGTTGTCGACGCCGCCCTCGTGGGTGCTGACCTTGGTGGCGTCGTTGCGGTGCTTGGGCAGCTCCTGGGAGGCCCGCACCACCTGGACCTGGTCACCGATATCCAGGTAGTTGAACCAGGCCTCGGCATCCGCCGGATTCAGATGGATGCAGCCGGCGGAGGACCGGTTGGGGCTGCCACTGTGGAAGGCGATCCCGCCGTCCTCGAAGAACACCGCATTGGGCATCGGCGCCGGTTGCCCGTTCGGCAGCCGAGACTCCAGGCTCTTGTGGTCCTTCTCCTTGCGGTACACCCGCAGCGAGTGGCCGATCGGGGTCTGCTTGCCGTTGCCGCCCGAGGAAATGGGCACCGGGCCCCGGACGATCTTGCCGCCGTTGAACAGCCAGGCCTTCTGGGAGTCCAGGTCCACGCACGAGCGGGCGGTGGTCGTGCAGGGTGTCCCGGCGATCAGCGGGGCCGCCTCGGCCTGTGCCACCACGGCGGCCGGATCGTCGTCGGCGAACGCCGGCGCCGCCAGATACCCACCGGTGAGGGTCAGCACGAGCACACCTCCGGCGAGAGCCGTCGCGCGCCGCGTGCCGAATCGCTGAACCTTGACCATCCCTCGCCTCTCCAAAACCCGGGTCACTCTCGGGGAGACCCGGTCTTCCACTCGCGCCCTCTCTGGTTGACGCGCGAGCGGCCATTTGGTTGCGGTTATTTTCAACTCGCCGGGCTGTGGCGAGGAACACAGCGGATCTTGCGGCGACAGCTCAGTCGATCAGCGGTGCGAGTCCCGATCGGTCCGGGTGGGCATCGGTGCTGGTCACTCGAAGCGCAGTGCCTCGATGGGTTCGAGCCGAGCGGCGCGCCAGGCCGGGTAGCCACCGGCGACGAGCCCGATGGCCAGGCTGATGCCGAACGCGACCGCTATCGGGGGGAGAGACAGCACCGGGTCGAACGAGCTCAGGAAACCGACGCCGCCGGCGTTCGCCAGCAATGCTTTGAGCAACAGGATCATCCCGACGCTGAGCGCGACGCCGATCAGGCCGCCCATGCCCGCCACGGTGAGTGCCTCCAGGATGAACTGGGTCAGGATCGCCGGGCCGCTGGCGCCGACCGCCTTGCGGGTGCCTATCTCCCGGGTTCTGTCGGTGACTGAGACAAGCATGATGTTCAGCACCCCGATCCCGCCGACCAGCAGCGAGATCGCCGCGATCGCCGGGACGAAGTTGGCGATCAGCTCGATGAGCGAGGTGAACGTGCCGACTCGGCTGCCGAGGTCCTGCACCTGAAAGTCGTCGTACTGCGGGTTGGTGACGTGGTGCTGCTGGCGGAGGATCTCGGAGATCTGGCCGACGGCCGCCTTGACCTCCCCGGTGGAGTGGGCCTTGACCGACAACTGGCTGAGCTGGTTACCGCCGGTGCCCTTGCCGAACACGCCGGATCGGGCGGCCTTGATCGGCATGATGATGGCGTTGTCGCCGGCCGCGCCGAAGGAATCCATCACCCCGATGACCTTGAACAGCGCGTGGTCGAGCCGCAGCGTCTGCCCGAGCGCGGCCTGTGGGTCCGGCCCGTACAGCGCTTTCGCCACCAGCGGTCCGATCACCGCCACCTTGGCGCCCGCAGTGGTCTGGGTTTGGGTGAAGAAAGCTCCGGCGCTCAGCGTCTTGCGCTGCACGGTCAGGTAGTCAGTGGTGGTCCCGGTGACCGACGCGGACAGGAATTGCGCACCGGGGGTGGAGGCGGTCAGCGCCCTGGACACCTGACCGGCGGCTCCGGTGGTCGACCCGGTCACCATCGGCACCACCAGTGCGACGTGCGAGGCCTTGGCGACCGCGTCCATGTCGTCGTCGGTGAGCGACTCGGCGGGCGGCCCCCCGGGGATCGGCGACAACTTCGGCACGATGGTGATGCTGTTCGCGATTGGTTCGACGGCCGTGTTGACCGCGCCGGTCAGTCCCTGGCCCAACGAGGTGAGCAGGATGACCGCCGCGACCCCGATGACCAGGCCGAGCATGGTCAACCCGGAACGTAACTTGTGTGCCCGCAGACCACGCAGGGCGATCATCAGGATTTCGCGCAAGATCACTGGCCGACCCGCTGCTTTCCGTGTGCTCGAGGAGCGGGTAGCGGACGGGTCATGCCTTCAAGGCTTCCAGCAAAATTCCGTCAGCGCGTCGTCTCAACGCGGTATTCGGGGACGCGGCGCGTCATCTCGGCGCGGTATCCGACTCACCAGCGGCAGATGTCCGGGCCGTCCGCCGAGGAGATCGCCCGGAAGGCCAGTAGGTGCTGCTGCCACCACGGCAGCGGTGCGCCCACATCCGGGTCGGTGAGCGCGTTGGGCACCACGTGCGTCACCCCGCCGCGCTGGTACTCGAGGTGGATGCTCGCCACACCGGCGTCCCGCCAGTCCCCCACCATGCGCCGCACCTCCAGCAACGGAACGGTGGTCGGGGGCTTCTCCCGCGTCCAGCGGGGCTGGATCACGGTGCCGGAGCCGCGGTCTCTGATGACGTCCACCTTGGTGATGGTGACCGTGTCCCGCTGGTAGGGGACCAGCTGCAGGGCGGTGAGACCGGGTAGCAGGTGGTTGGTCGCACTCGGCTCGGTGTGCAGGTTGCTGAACATCGAGTAGCTGGCCACGGTTTTCAGGCCCAGCCAGGGTGCGGCCCCGTTGACGAACGCCAGCAGCGGGATGAGCAACAGCAGCGCCGGGCGGACCCGCCAGCCCGGCCAGGGCCCCCGGTCGGTCAGACATGCCCGGACCAGCTGGGCCATCATCGGGACCAGCGCGAGGTACCAGGTCAATACGAGCAGTGTGTGCCAACGCGGGCCGAACGCGCTGTCCGTGGTGCCGGACAGGGTCACCGTGATGGACAGCAGCACGTGCAGCCCGAAGGCGGCCAGCGCGATCCTGCGGGGGCCGGCCGACCGGGGCGCCAACCCGGCGAATATCCGGGGCGGCACGAACAGCACGTACACCGCGAACACCATCGTGGCGAAGTCCCAGAACGAGGCCGGCGCCAGCACCAGGTGGAATCCGACCCCGAGCAGCAGGCCCCAGCGCCGCAGCCGCGGCACCGCCAGGCAGACCAGGATGGTCGCCTCGACCAGCACCGTGCTCGCCGAGGCCCGCACCACGAGCGCGTTCGGTTCGAGCGTGATCCCGTCGTAGTCGAGCATCTGGTCGAGCAGGCGGCCGGCGCACGACGTCGCGGGGTCGAAGAAACCCGTGTTCAGTTTGTCGAAGACGGTGAACAGGTAGACAACCAGCAGGGTGAGCCCCACCGGGGTGCGCGCGGTTTCCAGCCAGCGCGCAAGGAACGTCCCCTGGGTGTCCGGGCGGTTGCGCGTGACCCACACGCACAGCGCCGCCGCCGCGAACGCCAGCGCGACGAGCAGGCTCAGCATCTTGTGGTTTGCCGCCGCCGGAAGGCTCATCGCTCCGGACACCCCGGCGCCCGCGACGAACAGGCCGAACGCCAGCGTCGAGGTCGGGAACACCAGCACCGGCAGGCCGAGGGCCAGCACCGGCAGCACGCCCAGCGGGTGGCTGTCGGTGTAGTGCACCGCGGCCGCGATCACCCAGAGGGTGCTGAACCAGCGCAGCTGCTCGCCCGCGCCGACCGCGCCCGGGTCAACCGGGTCCTGGTCGCTGACGTTCTGGTCGCTGATGTTCTGGTCGGTGATGTTCTGGTCGCCGACCGGGGGCTTCGGTGCGTCTTCCGGCGCCGGGAGCGGGGCGGTGCTCGTCATGTTGTCCTCGGGCTCCGCCGATAGGTTTGATCAGCACAACGAGCCGGGCAGGCCAGACGAACTGCTCTATTCGGGCCATACGAGCGGCCAACCAGGTGAAACGTTGCGCTGCTCGAGAGAACCGCCCGGGTGCGACACCGAGCTCCGCGCCCAGGCGTGACCGGGCCGTTGTGGCAGCATGACGGGCATGGACCCGGCCGATCTCGCGGCTTTCCTGGCCAAGTACCCGCCCTTCGACTCGCTCGGCCCCTCCGCTCTGGACGCCATCGCACAGGGCTCGCGGCGGGACCGGTTCGCCGACGGCGACCTCATCCTGGACGCGTTCCGGAACCCGAGCGTCGAGGTGTTCGTCGTGCTCGAGGGACATGTGCACCTGTGGAATGACGCTGACAGGCGGGCCGAAGGGCCCGATGAGGTCGTCGCGCCGGGCGGCGTGTTCGGCTTCTCCGCCATGCTGACCGAGCGCTCGATCGGTCCCCGCGCGGTCGCCGCCGGGGAGGTCGTCGTAGCGCGCATCCCGGCCGCACTGGCCGCGCCCGTGTTCACCTCGCGTCGCGGGGCGCGGTTCCTCGCCGAGATCATGTTCTCGGCCCGAGGCCGGGTGCCCGCCGCCCCGACCTACAGCCTGGTCGACGACCTGATCGTCCGGCCGCCAATTGTCGTCGAACCGACCACCCCGGTCGTGGAGGTGGCCCAGCGGATGACCGCCGAGGGCCAGCCCTACGCCGTGGTCCGGCTCGAGGCCGGCCGGTTCGGGTTGGTCACCGATTCGCTGCTGCGCGCCCGCGTGCTGGTCGAGGGCCAGCCGCCGAGCTCTCCCGCTTACTCGGTGATGGACACCTCGGCACCTATCGCCAGGCTGGGTGACTCCGCCGCCGAGGCGCTGCTGCTCCTGCTCGACCGGGACGCCGAGTTCTTGCTGGTGACCGACCGGGCCGGGCAGCTGCGCGGGATCGTCTGCCCACGCGACTTCGCCATCTCACCCACCACCGCCGGGGTTTCGCTGCACGAACAGCTGCGCCGGGCAAGCTCGGTCGAGGACCTGGCCTGCCATGCCGCCGGAATACCGGCCATGCTGGGCGACCTGCTGTCCCGAGGCCTGGCCTCCGACCGGGTGATCGCGGTGTACTCCGCCGTGGTCGACACGCTGGTCCGGCGGGCCATCGGGTTCGTCTTCGCGCGGCACCCGGAGCTGTCCGTGGACGCCTTCACCTGGCTGTCGCTGGGCAGCAACGGACGGCGGGAGGCGGTGCTCAGCTCGGACGTCGACTCGGCGGCGGCGTTCGACGACTCCGTCTCGGACGCCGAGATCGCTCGCTACCGGGCGGCGTTCGGCGAGGTCTACGAGGTGCTCGCCCGAGCCGGGATCAGCGGCGACGAGCACGGCGCGACCGCGCGGCACGCCCTGTTCGCCCGGACCAACGCCGCCTGGCGCGCGGCCGGCGAGGAGTGGAAGGCCGCGCCGGCCGAGCACAACGGGGCGATGATGGCCTCGCTGCTGGTGGACGGACGCCCCATCCACGGCGACCCGGGGCTGCCGGCGGTGACCCGGGTCTTCGGCGACCTGCGCCGGCATCCGGGCACCATGCGGCTGCTACTGCAGGAGTCGCTGTCCAAGCGTGCGAAGCTGCGACCGATGCGGCACATCCTGGCCCGCCAGCCGGACACCTTTGACATCAAGAGGCACGCGCTGCTGCCCGTCGTCAACATCGCCCGTTGGGCCGCGCTGAGTGTCGGCTCCGCCGCGTTGCCCACCACCGAGCGGCTGCGGGCGGCCTCCGGGTCGGCCATGATGCCGGACGAGCACGCCAACACGCTGATCGAGGTGTTCGGGGTGCTGCAACGGCTGCGGCTGCGCTACCAGCTGATGCAGCACCGGGCCGGCGACCGGCCGTCCGACCTGATCACCATGAGCCGGATGTCCTCCATCGACCGCAGCGTGATCGCCCAGGCGGTCCGGGAGATCTCCTCGGTCCAGCGACGGATGGACAACATCTCGCAGTTCGTCCCCGCAGAGGCGTGGGCCTCACCGGAGCCGGCGCGGTAGTGCCCCCGGAACACCGCGTCGCGGTCATCGGCGACATTTCGGGCCATCTCGACGAGCTGCGCACCGAGCTCCGACGTCTCGGCGCCGACGGCGCAACCGGCCGGCTGCCCGCCGACCTGACCGTCGTCCAGGTCGGCGACCTGATTCATCGCGGCCCCGCCTCCGACGCGGTGATCACCCTGGTGGACGGCTACCTGACCCATCAGCCGACGCAGTGGGTCCAGCTCGTCGGGAACCACGAAGCCCACTACCTGCGCGATCCTGTGTTCCATTGGGCGGACGGGATCAGCGCCCGGTCGAGGGACACCCTGCGCCGCTGGTGGGCCGGGGGACAGATGCGGGTGGCCACATGGGTGCGCGACGACGACGAGAGCTTCCTGATCACCCACGCGGGCGTTACGGCGGGCTTCTGGCGTACCGCGCTGAGTGTGACCAGCAGCGTCGAGCAGGCCGCGATCACGATCAACTCCCTGATCGGCGCGAACGACGGTGCGCTGTTTCGCGCCGGCGCGATGCTGCACGGACGCCGGCGCGCCCGCAGTGTCGGCCCGGTGTGGGCCGCGACCGGCACCGAGCTGTTGCCCAGCTGGCTGGACACGACGCTGCCGTTCAGCCAGATCCACGGGCATGACTCGATCTTCGACTGGCAGCGGCGGCGCTTCCGGGCCGCCGATGAGCTAGCCCGGCTGACCGTCCTCGACCAGGAGGCCAAGCACGAGACCACCGTCCTGCCCGGTGGCCGGATCATCGGCATCGATCCCGGCCACGGGAGCCAGCCGCGCCACCCGTGGCGTGCGTGGGAGATCCGGGCTAGCGCGGCTCAGGCGCTGCCCGGGTTCGGCGGGTCGGGGATCCGATAGCCCGAGGGCGCCACGGTAATGTTCAGGGCACTCCGCCACGAGCCGTCGGCGACATACTGTTTCAACGCCGCGTTCACCTGGTCGCGCAGCGCGGTGTTGCCCTTCCGGATGCCGACCCCGTAGATCTCATCGGAGAAGCCCTTGCCGACCACCTTCAGCTGACCACGGTACTGCGGTTCGGCCGCGTAACCGGCCAGGATGACGTCGTCGGTGGTCACCGCGTCGACCTGGCTGTCGGCCAGCGCCTGGACGCAGTCGGACCACCTGGGGAACTCCTTCAGTTGGATCCGACCCTGGTAGCGCTGCAGCACGCGGGCCGCCGAGGTGGTGCCGGACACGGCGCACAGGTCCTTGCCGTTCAGTGTCTCCGGCCCGGTGATCTCGGTTTCGTTGCGGCGCACCAGCAGGTCCTGGTGGGCAATGAAGTAAGGCCCGGCGAAGTCGACCACCTGCTTGCGCTCGTCGGTGATCGAGTAGGTGGAGAAGATCAGGTCTACCTCGCCGCTGGCCAGCAGCTTCTCCCGCTCGCCCCCGCTCGCGGCCTTCCAGACGATGTTCGCCTCCGGCACGCCGAGCGCCTTGGCCACGTAGGTCGCGGTCTCCACGTCGAAGCCGCGGTAGCTGGTGCCGTCTTTCAACCCGATGCCGGGCTCGTCGAACGGGATGCCGATGGTGAGCCGTCCGTTCGTGTTTGCCCCGGGGACCGGAGCGGGTGAGGGATTTGGCCCCCCGCCACCGGAGCCACCACATGCGGTCAGGGCGGCGACGGTGAGCCCCGCCAGCGCCGCCGCGGCCAGCCGTCGGACCATGTTCGCCATCTCAGTTCCCTTCGCCCGTCGGCTTTGCCGGGTCGAGGTCGTCCGGGTCGATGTTCGGCCCGTAAGTCGGCCCGTCGTTCGACCAGACCGCCTTGAGTCGCCCGTTGGTGTTTGCGATGACGGCGGGCTCGACCAGCTTCCAGCCGAGCGCGAGCAGCACGGCGAGGATCGGGACCCCGAACACGACCACCAGGAAGGTGACCTTGTGGCCGAAGTACGGGCTGCTCTGCCAGCCCGACACGGCCAAGCCCACCAGGACCAGGCCGAGGAAGGCCAGCCCGATGATGCTGGTGTACGGATGGCCTGGCATCTGGAACGGGCTGGGCTGAATCACCCCCCGGTTCACCAGCGACCGCAGCCGTAGCTGGCAGAGGAAGATAGTGGCCCAGGTGAACAGGACGCCGATCGCCGCGGCCTCCAAGGCGATCTCGAATGCGTCCGGGGCCAGCGCGTTGAGCACGGCGCCGAAGACGTACACCACCGACGTCATGACGATGCCGGCCCACGGGACGCCCGAGGCGCTCATCTTGAGGGTGAACTTCGGAGCCTGCTTGGACATGCCCAGGCTGCGCAGCACCCGCCCGGTGGAGTACAGGCCGGAGTTCAGGCTGGACATCGCGGCCACGATGAGCACTGCTTGGATCAGAGTGCTGATCCAGGGCAGGCCCATCCGATCGAAGATCGTGACGAAGGGGCTGGTCCCCGACTTGTACTCGGTGGTGGGCAGCATGGAGACCAGCAGCAGGATCGAGCCGCAGTAGAAGATGGCGATCCGGTAGATGACCGCGTTGACGGCCTTGGGCACCTCCTTTTCCGCGTTGGCCATCTCACCGGCCGCCACACCGACCATCTCGATGGCCGCGTAGGCGAACACCACGCCGGACATCACCAGAATCGGCCCGTACCAGTTGTAGTCGCCGCTGGCCGGCCAGAAGCCACCCGGGTTGCTCCACATGTTGGAGAAACCGGCCTTGTGGGTGCCGATGTTGAACCCACCGATCACCACGACCAGCCCGACCGCGAGGAAGATCACGATTGCGCCGACCTTCGCGATCGCCGCCCAGAACTCGAACTCGCCGAACGCCCTGGCGGACATCAGGTTGATCGCCAGCACTACGGCCAGCGAGATGAGCACGGTTGCCCAGGTGGGCATCAGCGGCCACCAGTACTGGATGTACAGGCCCACCGCGGACAGCTCGGCGATCCCGGTCAGTGCCCAGTTCAGCCAGTACATCCACCCGGTGACGAAGGCCCACCGCTCGCCGTAGAACTCCCGCATGTACGACACAAAGGCGCCCGAGGTCGGCCGGTGCAGCACCAGCTCCCCGAGCGCCCGCATCAGGAAGAACGCGATGACCCCGACGAAGGCGTAGCTGAACAGCAGCGCAGGCCCGGTGCTGTGCAGCCGGGAGGCCGAACCCAGAAACAGCCCGGTCCCGATCGCGCCGCCGATGGCGATCATCTGGACGTGCCGGCTCTGGAGGGTCTGTTTGTAGCCGACCTGCTCGGCGTCCAGGGAGTGGTGGGGTTCCCGGGTGTGGGTCGTGGCTTCGTCCTGCGTCATGGCATCGTCCTCACCTGGTCGACCGGGCCACGCATGGTCAGCACCTCGTGACGCATGGTCGACCAGGTGAACAACGCCCGGACATCTGCCGGCAGGCCACCCATGCGAGTGGGGCAACAGTAAAGTTCGGCGCGACCGCATGCAATGATCGGTTGCTACCGAATTGGTAATTGCGCCGAGGGCGCCGCCTCGAACACCGCGATCGTGGTGACGGCAGGCATCCAGACAGAAATATCAGTCACGATTCTTTGCTAGCCCGGCTAGACGCTCGGTCTGTCGTTCAAGCATCCTGGTGTGTTGCCATTTTGTTGCATTTTGGGCCCGGAGAATGACGAGGGCCCAGGTTGCCTACTCCGGGCGGGAGTGGACGACCTGGGCCTTGTGGCTCGCCAGCCACGGTCATGTCGACTAGAGCGGGCACCGTCAACTGCCGGGCAGCTGCCCGAGGGTGACTGTGATGGTTTTGTTCGAGCCGGTTTGCGGATCGTTGAGCACGATCGGCACCTGCTGTCCGGGCTGCATGCCGGCGAGGAGCTTGGTCAGGTCGGCGTCGCTGTGCACGGGTTGGCCGCCGATCTGGGTGATCACCGAGCTCGGCTGGATTCCGGCCGTGGCAGCGGGTCCTCCTGAGGTCACGGAGGCCACTCCGGCTCCGCCGGGCTGGCCGGCGCTGTCGATCACGGTGACCACGCCGACCCCGAGCGCGGCACGGTGAGAGTTGACGACGTGTCCGTTGTGCACGATCTGCCCGGCAATATCACTGACCAGGTTGCTGGGTATGGCGAAGCCGATCCCCGGCGCCGCTCCGCCGCCGACCTGTTGATCCAGCGCGGCAAGCGTAGGCACCCCGATGACCTGCCCGGACAGGTCAACCAGTGCTCCGCCGCTGTTACCTGGGTTGATTGCGGCGCTGGTCTGCAGCACGTCGGGCAGCGTCGCGCCGGGTGAGTCCGCGCTGCGTGGCTCGCTCACGGTGCGGCCGGTAGCCGAGATGATTCCCTCGGTGACGCTGCCGGACAGACCCAGCGGGTTACCTAGGGCGAGCACGATCGCGCCGATACGCAGCTGCGCGGAGTTGCCGAACGTGGCCGGCATGAGTGACGCCGGCGGCTGGTCGAGCTTGATCACCGCGAGGTCGTCGGGCGGATAGGTGCCGACGAGGGATGCGGGGACCGAGGTCGGGCTGGAGGACAGCCGAACCTGGAAGTGCTGGGCGTTGCCGACGACATGGTCGTTGGTGACGATATCGCCCTGTTTGTCGAACACCACACCCGAACCAAGGCCCTGGTCAGTGGTGATCTGTACGACCGAGGGCAGCACCCGCGCGACCACAGCCTGGTAATCGTCCTGCAGCTGAGGGGCAGTGCTCGGCAACGGCGGCGCGGCTGGTTGGCTGGTCCCCGCTGCCTGGCCAGGCACGGTCGAAGCCTGACCGCCGTGCTGGGCACAGGCAGCGACGGCGAGCAGACAGGCGCCCGCTGCCGAGGCCAGCGCGATGCGGGTGCCGAATCGGCCGTTGAAAGCGCGTGCGTTCATTGTTTTTCCCGGGGCGTGGTCGCGGTGCAATGGTTCGCCGAGGTGGGTACCGGCAGCTTGGGCCGGCGCAGGTTCCGCACGATCACTGCCGCCAGGGAGGCCAGGACGTAGGCGACCACGGCGGCGATCAGGCCGAGGTCGGCGACCCACCAGTTGCCGAGCAGTACTGCGCCGATCGCGCCCGCGGCCACGATGAGCAGGGCGGCGGCGCCGATGAGCATGTCGGGGAGCGGCGAGCGCGGCTGCTCGCTGATGGTCCTCATCGCGGGACCAGCTTGGTCGCCTCGGCGACCGGTAGTGGCACCGGTGACTCGCGGGATTGTGAGCTATCGCCTGCCTTGAGCGCCCGGAAAGCGAATCCGGCAGCCACGGCGGCGACGAGTTCAGCCACGAAGTAGATCGACAGCGCCGGCCAGCCGAGCAGGGCGATGACTCCGCCGTTGAGACCGACGCCGACCGTGAAAACGAGGAAGAGGGTCCCGATCAGCTCAACGACGAGCTTTCGACTTGTCCGGCGAATGACGCCGGGCTTCGTGGAATCCGGTCGGATCGGGACATCCATGACACTTAGGATTGCTTTGCGGCGCGCTCATGTCGTCAATGACAACGCCCATAACTGGTGGTGGTCAGCCGGGCTCGGGTCCTACCTGCTAGCTGCAAATGCCCTGGTCGGCCCGCTGCCGCGATGATTCTGCCCGCTCCGGCATCTCGGACAACGACGTCGATATCGTGGCTTTTCGTCAGAAACTCGGCGAAATTACATGCGTGTATCTCAGGTAGCAATAGGTGCGCCTGCATTGGTGACGTACGGTGGTTGCAGAGTTGGTACCACACACAAACTTGCCGCTGGTCGCTGGGGAGCGGGCCTAGCGGATGCGAAGCCGGGCCCGGCATCGTCTCGGGGGACGAGCCGGGCCCGGCTTTTACCAGCTGCGCCCCGTCCTGAGCTGTCGCCCCTTGGCGGGATCAGCTCTCGGCGCGCCCTGCCACAGCTGAGGATCTCCCACATGCCAGAAGATCACGTTGTGGCTTCGGCCATGGTGCCTTCCGACAGTAGGGCCAGCAGCTGTGCCGTGTGGCCAGGCAACTCCACATCCGCGAGGCCAGTGATGAGGTCCCTCAGCGGTACGGGCTGATCGAGTAGGAGTGTGTCGTTGGATAGCAGCCGGGCGGGCACCGGTGTGTCGAGTTCGGCCTCGCTCAGCCCCGGGCCGCCGAGTGCGCAGAGGGCGTCTCCTTGGATACGGATGCGGTCCCGTAGCCCCGCGTTGCCGCCGGTGAGCGTGATGAGGTGTTCGATCGTCCAGGTGTCGAGCGCTATGCGGTTGTCGTAGGTCGTGTGTGCACCCGACGCGACAGTGGCGACGGCGGCGATGGTGGCGGCATTGACGAGGGCGACGTGCGCCAGAATCTGATCGGCGTTCCACTCGCCGGCCGGCGGAGCCGGGATCGCGTGGTTGGAGTCAGCCACGGTGGCAGCGGCGTTCAGCAGCGCGAGATAGGCGTCTCGAAGCGGGGCGGTGTCCATCATGTCCTCTTCTTTCTGTGGTCTTGTGCGGAGTGAATGCGGAAAGTGCTGCGGCGACTGCCGTCTCAGGCGTGCGCGCGGTACATCTCCCAGGGCGCCTGCGGGAGGACCTCGCCGGTCTCGAGCAGCGACTTGAGGTTCGCCAACACGGCCGGCCATCCGTGCGAAATGCCACTGAGCATCGCCTGATTGGCGAGATTCTCGTGGGTAACGGTGAGGCGGATAATGTCGTGGTGCGGTTCGACAAGGAAGGTGACAACCGACGGTTCTCTTGGCGATTCGGCGTCAGGGGCGTCCTCGAAGGTGATGACCAAGCGCGTCGGGGGCTCGACCTCGATCACTCGACCGGTGACATCGACGACGCCTGATCCGTCGGCGCGTCGGTGCTCCCAGGCCGAGCCCGGCTGCCAGTCCGACACGTTCGCGTGTCCCCAGTAGCGCGCCGTCAGGTCCGCGTCCGTCAGGGCTTTCCACACCTGCTCCGCGCTCGCCCGGATGTAGGTGACATAGACGTAGGTCGGCACGGATGTCTGTGCGTCGGTCATGGCGTACTCCTCTGCCTGGAATTTGATGGCACTGATCGCTTGCAGGCGGGGCCTGTCGAACCCCGAGATCCAGCGCGCCTCGATCTCGTGGATCGGCGCCGGGTTGAGGTAGTGGAGCCGTTCCCGTCCGCGCCGCACGACGGTCACGAGATTGGCCTGCTCAAGGACGTCGAGGTGCTGAGTCGCCGACTGGCGTGCCATGTCCAGACGTTCGCACAGCTCGCGCAGCGTCTGGCCGTTGTTTTCGCGCAGACGGTCGAGCAGGAGCCGGCGGGTCGGGTCGGCCAGCGCTTTGAAGACCGAGTCCATTGCTCTCGCTTCGAGGCTCACATCACCATTATGCAGGTATTCACCTGCATAATGTCAAGTGGCTGCTAGCGGAGTGTCAGACTTGATCAAGATGAGGTCAGGTGAGGCCATGAAGGGCGCCCGCCGAGCCACATTCCTGGGCATGGGCCATCACGCTGCCGCCGACGGACACCGAGCGAAAGCGCGTCACCGCGTCCCGATGCTCGGCCGAACTCGGCCGATACCGAGCTCGCCGCGCGAGGACGTGGCGGCGGGCCCGGTATGCCAACTGGCGAACGGCACGCTCGGTGCGCCCGACGCTGCTGGCGATCTCCGCGTGCGAAAACCCGAACACCTCATGCAGGAGAAACACTGCCCGTTCGATCGGAGACAACGTCTCAAGCACAACCCGCAGACCAGCTGACACCGCATCCGCCAACTCGACCTCGCGAGCGGAATCCTCTTCGATGCCCAGCGTGGCCGGCTCCGCCACGAGTGCCGCCTCACGGCGAATCGCCATCCGGCGGCGATGATCAATCGCCCGCCGCGTCACCATTTGGTACAGGTACGGCCGGGCGTCCTCGATCGAGTCCGGATCGAGCCCCCGCCAGCTCAGCCACGTGTCCTGCATGACGTCCTCCGCGTCATTGCGGCTGCCGACAATCCGATAGGCGGCCGCAAACAGCATCTTGCGGTGCTGCTCAAACGCGTCGTTCAAGGCCAACGCTCCTCTGCTCCCCAGGTCACCCTGATACCACGTTTCGACCGTCGCCGACGTCACGCGTGACGTCGGCGGTCTCGCCTGCGTGGAACCCACCAAAACCACACGCCTTCCCACGGAGTCAGACCCATGCCCTCAACACCATCCGCCGAGTTCCCGACCACCGTCGACCTGATCCGCGAGCTGGTCGCGCGGTTTCGCTCCGGCGATGTACAGGCCTTCGCTGATCTTCTCGGTGAGGACTTCATCTCGCACAACCCTGGCATCCAGCACGACCCAACCGCCGCAACCGGCAAGCAGGCGTTCCTGGCCTACCTGCACAGCCCGTTCGGTCGAGACCTGACCAACGGCTCGGTCGAGACGAAACGTCTACTTGCCGACGCCGACCTGGTAGCCGTCCATAACCACGTGACCACACACAGCGGCCTCGAAATGGCGACCGTGGACATCTTCCGGGTGCGCGACGGCCTGATCGCCGAGCATTGGGACGTCGTCCAGGCCATCCCGCCCGACACGACCAATCCGCACGGCATGTTCTGATTCCATGGAGCGGGGAAGCAACCCCGATTCCTGCTGCCTCACCACCGCCATTGCTGTCGGTCAGGGCTGAGGCAGTCGCATCAGCATGGATAGGTTCAGAGGATGGACCCACCAAAGGCAACACGGTCGATTCGAGCCATGGCCGATCTGGCTACCCCCATGTCCATACGCGTGGCCGCGACGCTCAGTCTGGTGGAGCGCGCGGGGAGCGCGGGAGCAACGGCGGAGCAACTCGCTTCCGAGACCGGAACCGCGACACCGGCCATACGTTGCCTGCTTGATCACCTGGTCACCATCGGTGTGTTCGACCTCGATGTGGAGTCCAGCCACTATCGACCCACGAACCTCGGCGCCCAGTTGAGCGAGGACGCCCTGGACGGGATCAAGCCCCTACTCGACATCAACAGCGCCGGCGGGCGCGCCGAACTCGCCTTCGTCGAACTGCTCGGGACATGCTCCACGACTCAGGTCCAGTGGCAGAAGGGCGGACGGCACTGGAGTTCGGAGTCGCGCCACACATGGTGGACGAACCCGGGATCACCGCGACAAGGAGATCGCGTCCGGCCTAAACCGGATGGTCTCCCGGCCGCCGGCGTCCCGCTAAACACCATGTCGTGCACAGCACCCATCTGGTCAGCTTCACCGATGACTTGCCGGTGCTAATCGTGATCGTCGGTTTGGAAGACCGCGTGCGTTTGTTCCTGCCACCGCGCGATGATCTCGTCCGCGAGGGCATGGTGATGCTGGATCACGTCGTAGTCGTCCGGTACACCGACGAGAAGGCACGAAACTGGCGCCGACGTTCGGACAGATCCTGAGCCACAGTACGAGGAGGTAGCCGTGTACGAACCGGCTGGCAGCGGAGCCTTCGACCACGCGTTGCACGACGGGACGCCGATGCGGATGCAGTGGTACTTCCGAAAGGAATCCCGACTACCCGTCGCAGTCCAAACCTGGGAGCTTCCCCCTGGTGGAATCGAAGGAATGCACACACACCGTGCCGACGCCCCGCTCGACGAGGTGTACTTCCTGCTCGAGGGTCACGCCGAGATGACCGTCGGCGAACAGCGACACACCCTCCGGAGCGGGGACGCCGTTCTCGCACCGGCAGGCACGCCACACGACTTCCGCAACGTCGGCGACAGCAACGCAAGAGTCCTCGTCATCTGGGGTCCACCCGGCCAACGAATCGACTGGGCCGCATTCGGCAGTGGGCGAGCATCCGCAGCCGCCGAATCCCTCTAACACCGCGCCGCGAGGCGACCGCCGGCACAACCCTCGGCCCGGCGGACCTCTGGCACATCATCGACGCACTCCGTGGCGATGCCGCGCGCTATCCCGACGACCGGCGCGAGAGGCGGCTTGCGGGGCCACAGCGGCGGAGGGAAATCGCTCCGGCTGCCCCGTAGCCGCCCGGGTCGGGCGGGGCGGCCGTCAGAGCCGGCTGTCGAGCAGCAGTTTGCCTGTGGTGCCCCGCGACTCGATGTCGATGTGGGCCTGCTTCGCCTCGCCGAGCGGGTAGCGCCGGCTGATGTCGATCCGCAGCTTCCCGTCCCGGACCTTGTCGAACAGGTCCTTGGAGTGCTCGAGCAGCAGCTCCCGGGTGTGGATGTGGTCCGAGAACACGGCGTAGGAGATCCGGATGCTTCTCGGCAGGTCGAACATCTTCACCGTGGGGATGTCGCCGATCAGCGGCCCGTACCAGACATGCGTGCCGACCCGGCGGAGCACCTCGATCGACGGCCAGAAGGTACTGGCCCCGCCGCCGTCGAAGACGGCGTGGACACCCTCGCCGCCGGTCAGGTCCTTGACCCGGTCGACGAAGTCACCGCCGGAGGAGATCAGCACCTCGTCGGCGCCCGCGGCCTTCGCGACCGGGACCTTCTCCTCGCGGGAGACCAGGCCGAGCACCCGGGCGCCGCGGAGCTTGAGCAGCTGGGTGAGCATCCGCCCGACGCCACCGGCGGCGGCGTGCACGAGCGCGGTCTCGCCCTCAGCCAGCGGGGCGACCTCGGTGACGAAATGGTGAGCTGTGAGGCCCTGCATCATCGTCGCGGCGGCGACATCACTGGGGATGTCGTCGGGCACCGGGACCGCGGCCGCGGCCGGGACAACCGCGCGTTCGGCGTAGCTCCCGTAAACGAAGACCCAGGCCACCCGGTCGCCAACCTCGAACTCGGTGACACCCG
The DNA here is from genome assembly GCA_036402515.1 of Pseudonocardia sp. Classification (GTDB taxonomy): domain Bacteria; phylum Actinomycetota; class Actinomycetes; order Mycobacteriales; family Pseudonocardiaceae; genus Pseudonocardia. The sequence goes on along the minus strand of DASWST010000296.1, from coordinate 593 downwards.
GGCCGACGGCGGCGACCCGGCCAGCCGCCTCTACCCCTGGGATGAAGGGGATGCGGCCATGGATGGCGCCGCCGGTGCGGGTGGCGGTGTCCATGAAGTTGACGCCCGCGTACTCGACGTCGACGAGCAGCTCACTGGGGCCCGGCACCGGGTCGGGCCACTCCCTCAGCCGCAGCACTTCCGATCCGCCAAGCTGTTCGATCACCACAGCACGCATGTGTTCAACCTCCGATTGTCCGGACTTGTAGGGAACGCACGTCGTTGACCCACGGGCACGAAAGTAGGCCGATTTTTTTGGACCCTCAAGTCCGGAAATCACCATCTGTGGCGAACCCGTCGGGACAATGCGAGGCCTCACTGCGCTCGAAAATCAGCCATACGGGCAGGCCGGGGCTAACCAGCCGCATTCTGGACTCTTCGCCCCATAAACTTGGTAAGCTCGAGATCGTGGCTTTGACGACGAAGGGCCGGGCCACCCGGCAACGCATCATCGACGGGGCGTCCATCTACCTGCGTAGCGACGCTCCCGGGGACATGACGTTGGACGACGTTCGGGCGATCACCGGCACCAGCAAGGGGCAACTGTTTCACTA
>DASWST010000295.1:0-25064 GCA_036402515.1 Pseudonocardia sp. | reverse complement strand
CCTGCGCGGCGCCGCCCACCCGGGAGACCGAGACACCGACGTCGATGGCCGGCCGGATGTTGGCGTTGAACAGGTCGGACTGCAGGAAGATCTGCCCGTCGGTGATGGAGATGACGTTGGTCGGGATGAAGGCCGACACGTCGTTGGCCTTGGTCTCGATGATCGGCAGACCGGTCATCGAGCCGGCGCCCAGCTCGTCGGACAGCTTCGCGCAACGCTCGAGCAGCCGGCTGTGCAGGTAGAAGACGTCACCCGGGTAGGCCTCACGACCCGGCGGGCGGCGCAGCAGCAGCGACATCGACCGGTACGCCTCAGCCTGCTTGGTCAGGTCGTCGAACACGATCAGCACGTGCTTGCCCTGGTACATCCAGTGCTGGCCGATGGCCGAGCCGGTGTACGGGGCCAGCCACTTGAAGCCGGCCGGGTCGGACGCCGGGGCGGCCACGATGGTGGTGTACTCCAGTGCGCCGGCGTCCTCCAGGGACTGCCGCACGCCCGCGATCGTGGAGCCCTTCTGCCCGATCGCCACGTAGATGCAGCGGACCTGCTTCTCCGGGTCGCCACTGGCCCAGTTCTGCTTCTGGTTGAGGATCGTGTCGACACAGACCGCGGTTTTCCCGGTCTTCCGGTCGCCGATGATCAGCTGGCGCTGGCCTCGGCCGATCGGGGTCATCGAGTCGATGGCCTTGATGCCGGTCTGCAGCGGCTGGTTCACGCTCTGCCGCTGGACCACCGAGGCGGCCTGCAGCTCCAGCACCCGCTGTTCCTCGGCCTCGATCTCGCCCTGGCCGTCGATCGGGTGGCCCAGCGGGTCCACCACGCGACCCAGGAAGTTGTCACCCACCGGCACCGAGAGGATGTTGCCGGTGCGCTTGACCTGCTGGCCCTCCGCGATCCCGCCGTAGTGGCCGAGGATGACCGCGCCGATCTCGCGCACGTCCAGGTTCAGCGCGACACCCAGGGTGCCGCCCTCGAACTCGAGCAGCTCGTTGGTCATCGCCGAGGGCAGGCCCTCGACGTGGGCGATGCCGTCCCCGGTGTCGGAGACAGTGCCCACCTCTTCCCGCGAGGTCTCGGTCTCCAGCGACGAGACGTAGCTCGCGATCGCGCTCCGGATCTCATCCGAGGAGATCGTCAGCTCTGCCATGGTTCTTGATTCCTTCTCTACGGAGAAAATCTACGTCTCGTCATGGGCCGGTTGCACCGCTCGCGCCGCGTCAGACCCCGCCTGAGCCAGGCCGCGTGCGCCGCTACCTGGGCAGTGCGCGCTTGGCGGCGCTCAGCCGGCTGGACACGCTGCCATCGATCACTTCGCCGCCGACCCGTACCACCAGGCCGCCCAGCAGCGTGGGGTCCAGCTCGATCTGCAGTGACATCTGCCGGCCGTACAGCCTGCTCAGTGTGTCAGTGAGCCGCTGCTCCTGCTGTGCGGTGAGAGCCACCGGAGTGCCGATGTGAGCCACGTACCGGTCCCGGCGGGCGGCGGCCAGCTCGGAGAGTTCCTCCGCCGCGAGATCCAGGCTGCGTCCCCGAGGGGAGCGCACGGTCTGTTCGAGCAGCGCCTTGGTGACCGGGCGAACCTTCTGCCCGAGCACCTGGTCGAGCAGCGCGGCCCGGCGCTCCTCCGGGGCATTCGGGTCAGCCAGCAGCGAGGCCAGTGCTGGCTCACTGTTCAGAATCCGGCCGAACCGGAACAGCTCGTCCTCCACCTCGGCGAGCGTGCCGTCCTTCTCGGCGACCGCGAGGGTGGCCCGCCGGGCCAGCACCTCGACGGCCTCCACCAGATCCGATGGCCGGGACCAGCGTGCCGACACCAGGTCGGACACCGTGTCCAGGGCGGCCCGGCCGAGTTGCCGGCCGAATAGCTGATCGGCCAGCTGGGACCGGTTCGCCCCGGGCACCGACGAGTCGGCAAGGTGGCGGCGCAGCCCTGGCTCGGCAAGCAGCAGCCGCATCACCTCGAACAGTTCCTCGCCCAAGGTGGCCAGCTCGGTCGCCGAGGCGCTGTCCACCCGGCTGTCCAGCCGGGTCTCGGCCTCGGCCAGTGACTCCCGGCTGGCCGCCTGCAGCTGCAGCGCCATCAGCTCGCCCCGCCGGAAGCCGGCGCGGGTTCCCGCCCCGAGCTCGGGGTGCCCGACTGCTTGGCCGGCAGCTCGTCCAACTGCGCGAGGAACCGGTCCACTGTGGACCGCTTGCCCTCGTCATCGGAGAGCTCGTGGCCCACCAGCTGCTCGGCGAGCTGGACCGCGAGCCCGCCCAGTTCACCGCGCAGCTGCCGGACTACCTGGTCGCGCTGGCTGGCCAACTGCTCCTCACCGCGCTGCCGGATCCGCTCGACCTCGGCGTTGGCCTGCTCGCGGAGTTCCTCACGGATCCGCTCGCCGTCCGCGCGCGCGTTGTCCCGGATCTTGGCGGCCTCGGTGCGGGCCTCGGTCAGCGCCTCGTTGTAGCGCTCCTCGGCGGCCTTCAGCTTGCGGGCGGCCTCCTCGGCGTCCTCGACCTGCTTCTGCACCATGTCCTGGCGCTGCTGCAGGGACTTGGACAGCGGAGGTACCACGTACTTCCACAGCACGAACAGGATCAGCAGGAACGCGACCAGCTCGGCGATGATGGTGCCGTTCGGCAGCAGGAAGTTGTCCGCCGCCAAGACGGTGGTTCGCATCAGGGTCTCCCCACGGTCGTCACAGGCCCTACATCGCTCACTAGGCGCCGAGCACGAACACGAACAGCGCCATGAAGGCCAGGTTGATGAAGTACATACCCTCAACCAGACCGATGATCAGGAACATGATCGTGTTCAGCCGTCCTCGGGCCTCCGGCTGACGAGCGACGCCCTGGATGGTGGCCGCACCGGCCAGGCCGTCGCCGATCGCCGCGCCAATTGCGCCGCCGGCCAGGGCCAGCCCACCACCGATGAACGCTCCGGCCAGCCGAATTTCGCCCGCCGCTGAGCCCTGGGCGAGAAGCTGGTTGGTCAGACTCATGACTCTCCTTGTTTTCTGGTGACACGTTTAGTTGGGGGATCAGTTCACCGTGAGGCGGCCGCTCAATGCGCGCCAGCCTCTTCCTCTTCGCCCACCGCTTCGCTGAAGTACATGATGGTGAGCAGGCTGAAGATCAGCGCCTGCAGCGCGCCGATGAACATGTCGAAAAGCTTCCAGGCCGCGTTCGGCAGCCACAGCACATAGGCCGGCATCAAGCCGATCACCTGCACCATGAGCACACCGGCGAAGATGTTCCCCCACAGCCGCAGCGCCAGCGACAGCGGCCGGGCGAAGTACTGGGTCACGATCTCGATGGGCGCGAGGAACGCGTACGGGTGGGCGAAGTGCCCGAAGTAGCCCTTGACGCCACGGCGCCGGATGGCCACCACGTTCACCCAGATGATCACCAGCAGCGCCATCGGGTAGACCAGGTTGACGTCCGCCGTGGGCGGCGGCGCGACGTGCTCGGTGGGTAGCGCGGCCAGCCAGTTGGCGATCAGGATGAAGGCGAACGCGGTGATACCGAGCTCGGTCACGCCTCTCGGCGCGCGGATGCCCATGCCGTCGTCGATCTGGCCACGGACCCACTCGGCCAGCATCTCGAAGATGATCTGCAGCTTGGTGGGCTTGCCGGCGCTCGCGCCCCTGGCCATGTACAGGCCGAGCCCGACCACGATGGCCCCCGCGAGCACGGTGCTGATCAACGTGTCGGTATTGAAGGTGAGGCCGAGGAACTCCACCGTCGGATGGTGACCGGGTTGGATGGTCTCGGCGGCGAGCACCTGCTGGCCCTCGAGCATGTCTCTCATGACTGTCGGATCTCCTTGACCAGCGGCAGCATGGCACTCACGATGGTGAGAAGTTGGAAGATGGCCAGGCCCGCGAAAACCGCGAGGCCGGCCGGCTGGAAGAACACGGCGCAGCCTAGTGCGATGACGGTGATCACACCGAGCCGGCCGAGCACACTGATCGCGAACCGGCCCTTACTGAACTCGCCGTGGTCGGAGTACCGGGCGACAGAGACCTGGGCCATCCGGGCATTCAGTGCACCGAGGACCAGACCAACCCAGCCGAGCGGCGCCGCCAGCGGGTGACCGACCAGCACCAGTACCGCGGTACCGAGGACGCCGGCCACGCCGGCCCACACCAGCGTCCTGCGAAGGGTCCGCCGGTTGACGGGGGGCACCATCGTCGGTGCTCCGAGGATCACTTGCCCTGTCACCTCAATGTCTCGCTGTCGTCTGTCTCACCGTCGTGTCGAGCCGCCGAATCGCGGTCGCTCACATGAATTTTTTGAACTGGCCGTACACGTAGAAGCAGGCGGCGACGATGCCCAGTAGCAGGCCGACCAGCGCGAAGACCGGAAACAGCTCCAACGCGTGGTCGACCAGCCAACCGACGCCGAACCCCACGACCACACAGCCGGCGATGCTTGCACCCATCCCCAGCAGGTCGCTCAGTTCCGGACCCTGGCTGCTCACCGCGTGCTCAGCTCGTCGGTGTCAGCGGGTCAGATCGGCGGACTGGCCACAATCGCTCAAACGCTTCTCCCCTACCGCATGGCCTAAGCCTGTGGGTCCCCCGGACCATGGTCTGTGCCACACTGACGATCGGCTCCCCGCCACTCGGCGGGAATGGGGCGACGCTACCACAGCGCCGCTCGGTTGCCTGCTGCGCCCTGACCAGCGGGAAACACCTCACCATTGATCGCCGATTCAACTCACGCACGACGCGAATCGCGGCGCGCTACCGAGATCCTCCGATGCCGCGCCTGGCGGGAAGCTGACGTCCTCTCAGCGGATGTCGCCCGCTTCAGCGTCGAGTGGTTACCCGATCGGTGGAACTTCGAACCCGCAGTCGGGGCACCGCTGAGGCCAGCACCGCGAGGAGCAGGCCGAATCCGACTCCCCAGAGCACCAACGCGGTGTCGTCGGTGACCGCGAGCGCCACCGCGCCGAAGGCCAGCACGCCGGACCAGAGGTAGATCAGCAGCACCGCCCGGCGCTGCGAGTGGCCGATTTCCAGCAGTCGGTGGTGCAGGTGCATCTTGTCCGGGGTGAACGGGCTGGTGCCCGCCCTGGTCCGGCGCACCACGGCCATCAGCAGGTCCAGCAGCGGCACGAACACCACCGCGGCCAGCACGATGAGCGGCGCCAGCAGGCCGACCACGTCCTTGCCGTCGGTGCTGGCGAAGGGGATACGGCCGGACGCCGTGGTGGTCGCCGCGGCGAGCATGATGCCGATCAGCATCGAACCGGAGTCGCCCATGAAGATCCGGGCCGGGTTGAAGTTGTGCGGCAGGAAGCCGAAACACACCCCGGCCAACAGGGCGGCGATCAACGCCGGGGTGTAGGCGTTGGGGTCATTGCCCGCGTTGTAGAGCAGCCCGAGGGAGAACAGGCAGGTGGCCGACGCGGCCACGCAGCCGATGCCGGCGGCCAGCCCGTCCAGCCCATCCACGAAGTTCATCCCGTTGACCAGTGCCACGGTGAGCACCACGGTGAGCAGCACGCCCTGCTCCTGGCTGAGCACCAGCGCGGAGCCGGCGCTGGTCGCGCCGCCGCCCCAGGGCACCCAGAACACCGCCCACTGCACGCCGTAGAGCACCAGCACGCCGGCGGCGGTGGCCTGGCCGGCCAGCTTGGTGATCGCATCCAGCTCGAACCGGTCGTCCAGCGCACCCACCAGCACCAGCAGCCCGGCCGCCACGATCGCGCCGATCACCTCGGAGGAGTAGGCGAAGGCCAGCCGCAGCGCGGGTAGCTGCCCAGCCACCGCGACGCCGCCGAGCACCCCGCCGTACATGGCCAGCCCGCCCCATCTCGGCGTGGGGCTGACGTGCACGTCCCTGCCCCGGGGCCAGGCCACCGCGCCGAACCGCACCGCGAGCACCCTGACCAGCCCGACCAGCAGGTACGTCACCACGGCGGCGGTCAGCCCGACCAGCAGGTACTCCCGGATCGGCAGGCCTGGGGTGCCGAGCGTGTTCAGTCCTTCGGCCGACAACCGGGGCGGCACAACCCCGGCCGTGCTGGTCGGTGGCACCGCCTACCCGCGCGGGTAGGCCGGAGTGCGGGCGACCAGGATGCCGGGGCGGACGGGATCGACCTGCCCCAACTCGTCGAAGTCAGGGCCCCAGAACGGTGTGCTCACGGTGTTTGACGGTACCCGCGTGGGCCCGCGCGCCAGGCCTGACCCCGCCTCAGCCGGCGACGGGTACATCGCGGCCGAGCACCTCGGCGACTTGGGCGGCGGAGACCGCACCCTCCCGCAGGATGCGCGGCTCGGTGGCGGTCAGGTCGACGATGGTCGACGCGATTCCCTCGCTGGCCTTGCCGCCGTCCAGATAGACCGCCACCGCCTGGCCGAGCTGGATCCGCGCCTCGTCCATGGTGGCCGCCGGCGGTGACCCGGACTTGTTTGCACTGGACACCGCCATCGGGCCTACTTCGCGCAGCAGCTCCAGGGCCACCGGGTGCAGCGGCATGCGCAGCATCACCGTGCCCCGGGTGTCGCCCAGTTCCCAGGCCAGCGACGGCGCGTGCGGCAGCACCAGGGAGAGCCCGCCCGGCCAGAACGCCTCGATCAGCTCGCGCGCCGACCGGGGCACCGAGCTGACCAGCCCGTCGATCGTGTGCCACGAGCCGACCAGCACCGGGGCCGGCATGCTGGAGCCCCGGCCCTTGGCGGCGAGCAGGGCGCGGACCGCATCGGCATTGAACGCGTCGCAGCCCAGTCCGTAGACGGTGTCGGTAGGCAGCACGACCAGCTGCCCGGCGCGTACCGCCCCGGCGGCGGCGGCCAACCCGTCCCGCCGGCTGTCCGGCTCTGCGCAGTCGTAGGAGGTACTCACGGGTCAAACCCTAGAACCCGTCACGAAGCGCGGACGGCCGGCCAGGTCAGGATGTTCCACCACGTCGGTGAGCTCCGGGTGCGCGGCCAGCACGGCCGGGGCGGAGGCAGCCTGGCTGTCGTCGTGCTCGACGGCCAGCGAGCCGCCCGGGCGCAGCAGCCGGATGGCCAGCACGACCAAGGGGCGGATCACCGCCAGCCCATCCGGCCCGGCGAACACCGCGCGGGGCGGGTCGTAGTCGGCCACCTCGGGCGGCACCGGGGTGGCGTCCGGGACGTAGGGCGGGTTGGCCAGTACCAGGTCGACCCGGCCGTGCAGTTCGGGTAGCAGCTCGGGGTCGGTCACGTCGCCGGCGACCAGGCGCGCCCGGTCGCCCAGGTTCTTTCCCGCCCAGCCCAGCGCGGTCGGATCCAGCTCCACCGCGTGCACCGCCGCGTCCGGACGGCTCACCGCGACGGCCAGGGCCAGAGCGCCGGAGCCGGTGCACAGGTCCACCACGGTCGGCGCGGTCATCCCGGCGATCGCCCGCAGCCCCCACTCCAGCAGCAGTTCGGTCTCCAGCCGAGGCACGAACACGCCGGGGCCCACCGCCACGTCCACCGGACCCATCGGGGCGGTGCCCAGGAGGTACTGCAGCGGGATCCGGCTCGTCCGGCGGGCAATCAGCTCGCCGAACTCGGTGAGCGTGCCAGGGTCGGGCGGGACCTCGCCGAACGCGAGCAGCCGGGACCGGCGCACCCGCAGCACGTGCGCGGCGAGCAGCTCGGCGTCCACCCGAGGACTGGGTACCCCGGCGGCGGCCAGCTCCCGTTCCGCTCCGGCCAGCGCGGCCCGCCAAGACTTTTCGGACACAACGCCGTCTCCCTCTGCCATCGGTGCCTCTCACGCTAGAAGATGCGTCCGGCTGGTCCTATACAGGGCAGATGGGATACACAATCGGCTTGTTGATCTTCCCGGGTGCCGAGGAGCTGGACTTTGTCGGCCCGTGGGAGGTGTTCACCGCGTCGGCGATGTTGCGCGAGCGCGACGGTGAGACACCCGACCATGTGCTGCTGGTGGCCGCCGACCGGGAGCCGCTGCGCTGCGCCAAGGGGCTGCGGGTGCTCCCGGACGCCACGTTCGACGACCACCCCGCGCTCGACGTTGTGCTGGTACCTGGCGGCCAGGGCACCCGGCGGGAGGCCGACAACCCCGCGCTGCTCGGCTGGCTGGCCAAGGTATCGGCGTCGGCGCAGTGGACCACCAGCGTGTGCACCGGTTCGCTGCTGCTGCACGCCTCTGGGGTGGCCGAGGGGCGCCGGCTGGCCACCTATTGGGGCTTCGAGGACGAACTGGAGGCACGCGGCGCCACCGTGGTCCGGGACGCGCGCTGGGTACGGGACGGCCAGGTGGTGAGCAGCCAGGGCGTGTCCGCCGGGATCGACATGGCCCTCTGGCTCATCGGACAGCTGCATTCGCCCACCCACGCCAGGACCACCCAGCGCTACATCCAGTACGCGCCCGCCCCGCCCTACCAAGCCGACGTCTGATGGTTAGCTGGCTCTGATGGTTAGCTGGCTAGGGACTCGGCCCGGTCCGCGGCGACCAGGGCGTCGACCAGGTCGTCCAGGTCGCCGTCCAGCACGGCGTCCAGGTTGTGCGCCTTGTAGTTGACCCGGTGATCGGAGATCCGGTTCTCCGGGTAGTTGTAGGTGCGGATGCGCTCCGAGCGGTCCACCGTGCGCACCTGTGAGCGGCGGTCCGCCGAGGCCCGCGCCGCCTCCTGCTCGTCGGCCAAAGCCTGCAGCCGGGAGCGCAGCACCTCCATCGCGCGCGCCCGGTTCTGCAGCTGGGAACGCTCGTTCTGGCAGGAGACCACCACTCCGGTGGGCAGGTGGGTGATGCGCACCGCGGAGTCTGTCGTGTTCACGCTCTGCCCACCGTGCCCGGATGAGCGGAATACATCGATGCGCAGGTCCTTGTCGTCGATCTCGACGTCGGCCGCCGCCTCCACCTCCGGGTAGACCAGCACGCCGGCCGCCGAGGTGTGGATCCGACCCTGCGACTCGGTGACCGGGACCCGCTGTACCCGGTGCACGCCGCCCTCGTACTTCAGCCGCGACCACACCCCATCGATACCAGCCGAGTCGATACCGTGGCCGGCGCGCTTTACCGACAGCGTGACGTCCTTGAACCCGCCCAGATCGGAGTCGGTGCCGCCGAGTACCTCGGTCTTCCAGCCCCGCCGCTCGGCATAGCGCTGGTACATCCGCAGCAGGTCGCCGGCGAACAGCGCGGACTCCTCGCCGCCGGCGCCGGCCTTGACCTCGAGCACCACGTCGTCGGCGTCGTGCGGGTCGCGGGGTACCAGCAGCTCGGCCAGCTTGCGCTCCAGCCCATCCACCCGCTCGACCAGCTCATCGGCCTCCGCCGCGAACCCGGCATCCTCCGTGGCGAGCTCGCGGGCGGTGTCCAGATCTCCGCGAGTGGCGGTCAGCTCACGAGCGGTGCGCACAATCGGGCCGATCTGCGCGTAGCGGCGGCCCAACGAACGCGCCGTCGCCGCATCGGCGTGCACCGCCGGGTCGGCCAGCCGCTTCTCCAGGTCGGCGTACTCGGCGAGCAGCGCGTGCAGGCCGGCGCCTGACTCAGTCGACGTGCTCACCTGTGTCCTCCCTGGTAGTCGACACCTGACATGCGAAAACGCCCGCCCACGCCCTCCTCGGAGAGGGTGCGGGCGGGCGCTGTTGGGAAGCTACTTGGTGCGCTTGCCGTAGCGCTTCTCGAAGCGGGCAACCCGGCCGCCGCTGTCCAGGATCTTCTGCTTGCCCGTGTAGAACGGGTGGCAGTTCGAGCAGACCTCGACGTGGATCGCGCCATTCTTCTTTGTGCTGTGGGTAGTAAACGTGTTGCCGCAGCTACAGCTGACCTGCGTCTCCACGTAGTCCGGGTGAATTCCAGCCCTCACGTGCAGTCCTCTCCTAGTGGCCGCCGGGTCCCCCGCCGTCACTGACGGGAGTGAACCGGAGCCGAATGTCCGACACACAGTACCAACTGTGCAAAAGCCGGTGGGACACCGCTTATAACACGCGATGCCCCACCGGTGTTCCCGAGCCGTTGTGCCGAGCCGCGCGGCTCAGTCGTTGTCGGTGCCGGGTGTGTTCTTAGCCACCTGCATCAGGAACTCGATGTTGGTGCGGGTCTTGCGGAGCTGGGTGAGCACCAGGTCGAGCGCCTGCTGGTCGTCCAATGCGGACAGCACCCGGCGGAGCTTGACGGTGACCGCCATCTCGTCGGGGGCCAGCAGCAGCTCTTCCTTGCGGGTGCCGGAGGCGTCGATGTCGATCGCAGGGAAGACCCGCTTGTCGGCTATCCGCCGGTCCAGCTTGAGCTCGGCGTTACCGGTGCCCTTGAACTCCTCGAAGATGACCGTGTCCATGGTGGACCCGGTCTCCACCAGCGCGGTGGCGAAGATAGTCAGCGAGCCGCCGTCCTCGATGTTGCGCGCCGCGCCCAGGAACCGCTTGGGCGGGTAGAGGGCGGTGGAGTCGACACCACCGGACAGGATCCGGCCGGAGGCCGGCGCCGCCAGGTTGTACGCCCGGCCCAGCCGGGTGATGGAGTCGAGCAGCACGACGACGTCGTGACCCATCTCCACCAGCCGCTTGGCCCGCTCGATGGACAGCTCGGCAACCGTAGTGTGGTCCGACGGCGGGCGGTCGAAGGTGGAGGCAATGACCTCGCCCTTCACCGACCGCTGCATGTCGGTGACTTCCTCGGGCCGCTCGTCCACCAGCACGACCATCAGGTGGCATTCCGGGTTGTTCGTGGTGATCGCGTTGGCGATGGCCTGCAGGATCATCGTCTTGCCGGCCTTCGGCGGCGACACGATGAGCGCCCGCTGCCCCTTGCCGATCGGCATCACCAGGTCGATGACCCGGGTGGTGAGCTTGGACGACTCGGTCTCCAGGCGCAGCCGATCATTCGGGTAGAGCGGGGTGAGCTTGGTGAACTCGGGCCGGTTCTTGGCCTGATCCGGATCGAAGCCGTTGATCGTGTCCACCCGCACCAGCGGGTTGAACTTCTGCCGCTGCTGCTCCCCCTCGCGGGGCTGGCGAACCGCACCGCTGACGTTGTCACCTCGGCGCAGCCCGTAGCGGCGCACCATGGACAGGGAGACGTACACGTCGTTCGGCCCGGACAGGTAGCCCGAGGTGCGCACGAACGCGTAGTTGTCCAGCACGTCGAGGATCCCGGCCACCGGGAGCAGCACGTCGTCGTCGCGCACCTCGGTGTCGGCGCGGTCGTTGCTCGGGCTGCCGCCACCGCTGCTGCCGCCGCGATCATTGCGGTCCCGGCCACGCCGGTTGCGGTCCCGGAAGCGCCGGCCACGCCGGCCACGCCCGCTGCCGTCGTCATCGTCGTCGTCCCGGTTGTCCTGACGGTTGTCCTGACGGTTGTCCGGACGCCGGTCATCCCGGTTGTCCGGACGCCGGTCGTCGCGGTTGTCCGGACGCCGGTCATCGCGGTTGTCCGGACGCCGGTCATCGCGGTTGTCCTGACGCCGGTCATCGCGGTTGTCCGGACGTCGGTTGTCCTGGCGGTCCTGCTGGCGGGTGTTGCCACCGCCGCCGTCCCGACCGTCCTGTTGGCGGTTACCCCGCCCGTCACCGGAGTCCTGGCCGCCCCGGGCAGCCCGGGCTCGGCCCTCTCCGGCCTCCTGGTCGGGGGACTCCACGGGCTGCTCGACGGAACCGCCGGTGTCGGCGGCGCGGGGGACGTCACCGCTGGCCGGGGCCTTGCGCTCGGTGGGAGTGGGGCTCTCGCCGGCCACCTCCGGCGTCGCTTCGGGCGCTCCGGCCGGGCGGGACGCGCTGCGCCGCCGCCGGGTCCGGGTCGGCGCCGCGTCCGCGGACGGCGCGTCGGTGGAGGTCCCGCCGGACGTGGCCTCGGGGGCCGCCGTGTCGGCGGCGCGGGCGCCGTTGCGGGCCGGCGCGCTGCTCGATGCGGGCTCATCGGCCAGCGTCAGCTGCTCCTGGGCGCCTCGGGACGCGCGCTTCGCGCCGCCGCCGCCCTGAGCTTCCTTGATCGCGCTGATCAGGTCGCCCTTGCGCAGGCCTTGGGTGTTCGGGATGTTTAGCTCGCCCGCGAGCTGCCGCAGCTCGGCCAAGACCATTCCGGTCAGGCCGGCACGCCGCTTAGTGGGCGTGCCGTTCGCGGGGCCGCGGTCCGCTGCCGCCGTGTCGGCGGCGGTTGCACCGGTCGACGCGGCGGCTTCGCCGGTCGGCTGATCAGTGCTGATGGTGTCGGTGTCGCTCACAAAGATCCTTCCTAACCGATCAGCGCGCTTGCACTGATCAGCGGATTTTGTCGTCCGTACGGTATGCACGACGACCCAGTCGAAACGCGGTGGCGGCCCATCACCGCTCGCGCCGACGGATACGGTGGACAACGACCAGGTCGATGATCATGTACCGGCGTTCTCCGCGCCTTCACGCGGCCCAACGTGGAATAGAGATCAAACCCGGTTTCAGCTCGGGAGTGTACCGGCGCGGATCACGCGCGGTCGTTGTACGCCGCCGAGAGTAGACAAAACGTCGGGCCCCGGCAACAACGCGGCTCGGCGTGCCACCCGCTCAGCGCACCGGTCTCACCCGGTGTGTACCACCGCGCCTTCCCGATCCACCGCCAGTGGAGTGGCCGTGAATGATGGGTCGAGAAGATCATCGGGCACTTCACCGTCGGTAGGCAACGCCAAAACCGTGGGTCCTGCGCCCGAGATCACCGCCGGAATACCCCGCTCCCGCAGCCGGTCCACCAGGCTCGCCGAGGCCGGATAGGCCGGTCGACGGTAGGGCTGGTGCAGGCGGTCTTCGGTAGCGGCGAACAACAACTCCGGCTGCGAGGTGAAGGCGCACACTGCCAACGCTGTCCGGCTGGCGGTAAACACCGCGTCGGCCAACGGAACCTGTTCCGGCAGCAGCCTCCTGGTCGTCGCGGTGGAGGATTCCTCCGTTGCGATCAGGGCCACCGGGCGTAGCTCCACATGCGGTTCAAGTCGTGCAGCGCCGTACGCGTCCTCGTTATTCCCGTCGTACTTCCAGGCCACCACAAATCCACCCAGCAGGCTGGCCGCCGCGTTGTCGGCGTGTCCCTCCATAGCCGACGCGACCTGCAGCAACAGCTCGCGCTCGGCCTGCACGTCCCGGCCCAGCAACGCGGCGGCGGCCACCGCTCCAGCCACCGCGGCGGCCGCCGAAGAGCCCAGCCCCCGGCCGTGCGGCACGTCGTTGTGACAGCGCAGCCGCAACCCCGGCGGCGAGCTGCCGAACTCCTTGAACGCCGCGCGCATGGCCCGCACCACCAGGTGCTCCTCGTCCAGCGGGACGCTGCCGGCACCCTCCCCGGTGACCTCGACGACCAGGCCGTCGTCCGCCGTGCTGACCTCCACCTCGTCGTAGCGGGCCAGCGCCAGGGCGAGGGTGTCGAACCCAGGACCCAGATTGGCCGACGACGCGGGAACCCTGACCCGCACCTCGCGGTGGCCGTTCATGCCTGCCCCTTCATGTCAGATCGCTCACGCCAGCCCCAGGGCGGCGGCCACCGCGTTCGGATCCGCGGCCACCACCACCGGCTCCGCCGACGGGACGCCGTCGCCTCGGGTGGCGCGCAGCGCGGTGTCTGGATCCTTCAGCCCGTGGCCGGTCACCGTGCACACCACCAGGCTGTCGGCGGGCACTCGTCCCGCCTCGCTGACCTGCAGTAATCCGGCGACGCTCGCCGCCGACGCGGGCTCCACGAAGACCGCCTCGCGGGCGGACAGCAGCCGGTAGGCGACCAGGATCTCCTCGTCGGTGACCGCCGCGAACAGCCCGTCGGACTCGTCCCTGGCGTTCACCGCGCCCGCCCAGGAGGCCGGTGCCCCGATCCGAATCGCGGTGGCGATCGTCTCAGGGTTGCGCACCGGTGCGCCGTGCACCAGCGGCGCGGCGCCGGCGGCCTGGAAACCGAACATCTTCGGCAGCTCAGAAATCAACCCATCCGAGTGATAGGCGCGATAGCCGGCCCAGTAGGCGGTGATGTTGCCGGCGTTGCCCACCGGGAGGCAGTGCAGGTCCGGCGCACGCCCCAGCTCGTCGCAGATCTCGTATGCGGCGCTGGCCTGGCCGGCGATCCGGGCCGGGTTCACCGAGTTCACCAGCGCGGTCACCGGGTAGTCGGCGGCGGTCTTGCGGGCCAGCTCGAGGCAGTCGTCGAAGTTGCCGTCGATCTGCAGGATCTTGGCCCCGTGCGCCACCGCCTGGGCCAGCTTGCCCAACGCGATCTTGCCGCTGGGAACCAGAACGGCGCAGGTCAGGCCGGCCCGCGCCGCGTAGGCGGCGGCCGAGGCGGAGGTGTTTCCGGTGGACGCGCAGAGCACCCCCTGCGCCCCCTCGGCAAGCGCCACGGTGACCGCGACGGTCATCCCCCGGTCCTTGAACGAGCCGGTCGGGTTCGCGCCGTCCACCTTGAGATAGACCTCGCAGCCGACCCGGGCTGACAGGTGCGGCGCGGGCAGCAGCGGCGTGCCGCCCTCCCGCAGCGTCACCACGGTCCAGCCCGGCTGCACCGGCATTCGTTCCCGGTACGCCTCGATCACCCCGGGCCAGCGCCGCGGCGCGCTGGTCGGGGCAGGGCTCAGACCTCGCGCCGCAGCCGGCATCACGCCACTCCCAATGCACTCACCGATCGACCCAGATTCTCCACCCGCAGCACCCGATCGACGCCGAGCACCTCGTCCAGCTCACCGAGCGCGGCCACGGTAGCCGCCAGCGCGGCATCCGGCGCGGCATGGGTGACGATGACCAGCCGGGCGCCGTGCGCCGTGCCAGTTTCCTGGCGGACTGTGGCGATGCTCACCTCGTGCCGGGCGAACAGACCGGCGATGGTGGCCAGCACGCCCGCGCGATCGTGCACGTTCAGGCTGATGTGATATCGGGTCGGCGTCAGCCCCATCGGCTGGACCGGCAGGTCGGCGTGCGCGGATTCCCTGGGCCCACGCCCGCCGGCCACCCGGTTGCGGGCCACCGCGACCAGATCGCCGAGCACCGCGCTCGCGGTTGGTGCGCCGCCAGCGCCCCGGCCGTAGAACATCAGCTGGCCGGCCGCCTCGGCCTCCACGAACACCGCGTTGTACGCCTCGTCAACCGAGGCGAGCGGGTGGGACAACGGGATCATCGCCGGGTAGACGCGGGCGGACACCGATTCGATCGCCGCGTCCTGGCTCCCGTCCGGCGCCGGCACGGTGACCCGCTCGCAGATGGCCAGGAGCTTCACCGTGCAGCCCACCGCCTCGGCGGCCGCGATGTCCGCCGCGGTCACCGCGCTGATCCCCTCGCAGTACACGTCCTGCGCGGAGACCCGGGTGTGGAACGCCAGCGAGGCCAGGATGGCCGCCTTGGCCTGCGCGTCGAACCCGTCCACGTCGGCGCTCGGGTCGGCCTCGGCGTAGCCCAGCTCGGTCGCCTCGTCCAGCGCCTCCCGGTAGCCGGTGCCGTGCGCGGCCATCGCCGACAGGATGAAGTTCGTGGTGCCGTTCACGATCCCGGCCACCCGGGTGATCTTGTCTCCGGCCAGCGACTCACGCAACGGGCGCAGCAGCGGGATCGCGCCGGCCACCGAGGCCTCGTAGTAGAGATCGGCGCCGGAGGCATCCGCGGCCTCGGCCAGTGCGGCGCCGTCCTCGGCGAGCAGCGCCTTGTTCGCGGTGACCACGCCCCGGCCGGATTTGAGCGCGTCCAGCAGCAGCCCCCTGGCCGGGTCGATGCCGCCGATCACCTCCACCACCACGTCCACGTCCGGCCGGTTGACCAGCCCGTATGCGTCCGTGGTGAGCAGCTCGGCCGGTACATCCGGGTGTTTGTGCGCGCGGCGTACCGCCACCCCGACCAACTCCACCGGGGCGCCGACCCGGGCGGCCAGCTCGTCGGCCTGCTCGGAGAGCAGCCGCATCACCTCGCGCCCGACGGTGCCGCAACCCAGCAGCGCCACCCGGACGGGTTTCGGGGCCAGTGGATCGGCCCGGTACGCAGGCCTCACGAAACCTCCAGCCGGAACAGGTCGTCCTCGGTCTCCCGGCGCAGCAGCACCCGGTGCTCGCCATCCGCCACGGCGACCACGGCGGGGCGGGGCAGCCGGTTGTACGAGCTGGCCATCGCATAGCAGTAGGCGCCGGTGGCGGCCACCGCGAGCAGGTCGCCGGGAGCCAGGTCGGCGGGCAGCCAACAGTCCTGGACCAGCACGTCCCCGGACTCGCAGTGCTTGCCGACCACCCGGGACAGCGCGGCCGGCAGCGCATCCTCGGTGGCGGCCCGGGAGACCAGCCGGCACTCGTAGCGCGCGTCGTACAGCGCGGTGCGGATGTTGTCGCTCATCCCGCCGTCCACGCTGACGTAGCGGCGGGCGGACGCGGCGCCCAGCGGCACGTCCTTGAGGGTGCCGACCTGGTACACGGTGACGGTGCCGGGACCGGCGATGGCCCGCCCGGGCTCCACCACGATCCGGGGCATCGCAAGGCCGGCGTCCGCGCACTCCTTGCCCACGATGTCGATCAGCTCACCGGCCAGCCGGGTCACCGGTGGCGGGTCGTCCGAGGGCAGGTAGGCGATGCCCAGCCCGCCGCCGAGGTCGAGCGTGGTCACCGACTCCAGCGCGCTCGGGCCGTGCTCGGCGTGCAGCTCGGCGAGCAGCCCGACCACCCGGCGGGCGGCCACCTCGAAGCCGTCCGAGTCGAAGATCTGTGACCCGATGTGGCTGTGCAGCCCGATCAGCTCCAGCCCTTCCGACTTGAGCACCCGGCGCACCGCCTCGGCGGCATCCGACTCCCTGGCCCCGCCCTGGCCACCGGCCAGCGAGAAACCGAACTTCTGGTCCTCGTGGGCGGTGGCGATGTACTCGTGGGTGTGCGCCTCCACGCCCACCGTCACCCGCACCATCACCGGTTGGCGTACGCCGTGGTCCCGGGCGATCTGATCGAGCCGGGCGATCTCGAAGAAGGAGTCCAGCACGACGGTGCCCACCCCGGCCTTGACGCCCGCGGACAGCTCCTCGGTGGACTTGTTGTTGCCGTGCATAGCGATCCGCTCCGGCGGGAACTCGGCGCGCAGCGCGATGGCCAGCTCGCCGCCGCTGCACACGTCCAGCGAGAGGCCTTCGGCGGCCACCCAACGGGCCACCTCGGTGCACAGGAACGCCTTGGCCGCGTAGTGCACCGCGCCCGGGTCGCCGTACGCGGTGGCGAACTCCGCGCAGCGAGATCGGAAGTCGGCTTCGTCCAGCACGAACAGCGGGGTGCCGTATTCGGCGGCCAGCTCCCTGACGTCCACGCCGCCGATGCGCAGCGCGCCGTCCGGGCCACGCTGGGCGTTGCGCGGCCATACCTGGGCGGCCAGCTCGTCCAGGGCGGCGAGCTGACTGGGCGGTGGGCCGGCGGTTTCCGCGTGGAGGGCTACGTCGGCGTGCCGGGGCCCGGCGGGATGCGCTCTCACATCCGCTCCGGTGCGCTCACGCCGAGCAGCGCCAATCCGTTGGCCAGCACCTGGCGGGCGGCCAGGGCCAGCGCGAGACGGGCTCGGTACAGCTCGGTGATCGGTTCGTCGCCCATCGGCAGCACCCGGCAGTCCGCTTCCACCCGCTCGCAGGCGGTGGCCACGGTCTCCAGGTGCCGCGGCACCCGATGGGGTTGGCCCCGTTGCGCGGCGACGCGGACCGCGAACGGGTATCCGCCGAGTGCGCGGACCAGTTCGTCCTCCGCAGGCTGCTCGAGCAGCTCGTACCGGCTCCCCGCCGGCATGCCGAGGTCCGCGGCGTGGCGGGCCAGCGCGGACAGCCGGGCGTGCGTGTATCGCACGTGGTAAGCCGGGTTGTCACTGGTGGGGCTCGCCAGTAGGGCAACGTCGAACGCGGGTGCGGTGTCCGCCGAGGAGCGGATCAGCGCGTACCGGGCGGCGTCCACCCCGATCGCGTCCACCAGCGTGGCGCTCATGTCCAGGGCCGCCAACCGATCGGTCAGCGCCGCGACCGCGGTCGGGTCGGCGCCGTAGCTGGCGCCGGCCGCCAGAACCTCGCCGACCAGCGCGCCCCGCGCGGCCGAGACCAGCCGCAGGTTGACGAAACCCGGGCCGGCCACCTCGGCGGTGGCGATCGCGGCACGGGCACCCAGGTCGTCGGCCAGCCAGCCGGCCAGCTCGCGCGGCGGCACGCCGACCCGCGTCGCGGTGCGCAGCGCGATACTGGTCGCGTAGTCGCCGTGCGCCGGGTTGCGCGGCCGGATGATGTCGATCTCCGCGTCGATCTCCACCGGAAGCGCGTCCGCGCCCAGGCCGCGACCGTTGAGCACGTCGGTCGCGGCGGCACGGATCAGCGCGGCGAGGTCGGTGGGGGTCACGCCGCGGAGTCTAATGTGCGCTCACCGGCCTGGCGGTGGGTGATGAGCCACCGACTCCACCCGCCCCGCGCGCGCTCGGAGCTGCCGACCGGCCAACCACCCGGCGCTCCTAGACTGGTTGGGTAAGTACACCCTTCGATCACCGGGGAATAGTTCATGGCCAGCGGAAAGAGCAGCAAGGCCGGGCGGGGCAAGCGGGCCCCGGCGGTCAGGGTGAAGTCCACTCCCTGGGGCACCATCGCGGCGGCTGTCGTGGTCGTGGTCTTCGCCGCCGCCGTGTTCGGCTACGCCTTCTACCAGAACCGGCAGAAGAACCAGCAGGCCGACGCGCTGGCCCCCTTCACGCCGACCGCGGCGAACCAGGACCCGTCCAAGGCCATCCCCGGCGTGATCACCGCGTCCTTCCCGGCCGGTCAGCACGTGGCCCCCACCCAACGGGTCGCCTACACCCACTTCCCGCCGTTCGGGGGTGCGCACGACTACAACTGGGCGGCCTGCAACGGCGTGGTTTACCCGACCGCGGTGCGCAGCGAGAACATGGTGCACTCGCTGGAGCACGGCGCGGTCTGGATCGCCTACGACCCGGCCAGGGTGAACGGGGAGCCGCTGAACGCGCTGCGCGGCAAGGTAGAGGGCAAGCCGTACACCCTGATGTCCCCGTATCCGGGGCTGGACCAGCCGATTTCGCTGCAGTCCTGGGGCCATCAGCTGAAGGTCTCGGACGCCGCTGATCCCCGAGTCGACCAGTTCATCCAGTCGTTGCGGCGCAATCAGTACGCCTACCCCGAGGTCGGGGCCAGCTGCGACGCGCTGGGGCCCGGCCAGTTCGACCCGGCCAACCCGCCGGCGTTCGAGGCCAGCGCGCCCGGACCGGGCGCGGTGCCCGAGCTCGGCGCCAGTGGCCCGGCGGCGGCCGGTGAGCAGCTGCGTCCGCCGGCGCAGGGCGGGAACGGGTGACCGGAGCGACCGTCGATCCCGGCGGTGTGGCCGACATGGATTCCTCGGCGCGCTTTCCTGGGTGGGCGCGCTACCTGGTGGTCGTCGGCGGCGCGGTGGCGCTGCTGCTGCTGGGCGCGGCCGCCGGGATGCTGATCGGACTGCCCGGATCAGGTGGCCGAGCGGTGCCCTCGGCGGACTCGGTGGACGTCGGGTTCGCGCAGGACATGAGCGTGCACCACGAGCAGGCCGTCCGGATGGCCAGCTGGGAACGCGATCACACCGCCGACCCACAGCTGCGCCAGCTGGCCTTTGACATCGAGTCGGGCCAGAGCCGGCAGATCGGGTACATGCAAGGCTGGCTTGGCCTGTGGGGCGCCGGCAGCCAGGCCACTGGCGGATACATGCGGTGGATGCCCGCCGCCAGCATGCCGGGCACGACGGACATGCCGGGCATGGCCGGAATGTCCGACGGACATGACATGGGCTCGGCGGCGACCAACCCGGGGATGAGCCGAATGCCCGGCATGGCCAGCGAGTCGGAGCTGCGCGAGCTGACCACCAGCACCGGTGCCGCGCTGGACGTGCAGTTCCTGCGGCTCATGCTGCGCCACCACGAGGGCGGCCGGGGCATGCTGAGCTACGCCGAGGCGCACGCCCAGGAACCCGAAGTGCGCAACATAGCCCGGCAGATGCTCACCGCGCAGGCCGCCGAAGTCGACTACATGCGACAACTACTGACCGCCCGCGGCGCCACCCCATTGCCCCCGGGGTAACCCGGCGGTAGCCGGGATAACCGGTGCGCTAGGCTGCTTTTAGTCGCAGTCGCGGCCGGCCCCCGTAGCTCAGGGGATAGAGCACCGCCCTCCGGAGGCGGGAGCGCAGGTTCGAATCCTGCCGGGGGCACCACGTCTGACCAGCAGGTTTGCAAGCCGGTCAGATGGGCACCACGTTTCGTGGGATGAATCGTGGGATGAACGGCTCATATGAGCGCTACGCGGATCTCATCCGTCTGTACATCCTGCCGACCTTTGGTGAGATGCAGGCCGCCAAACTCGACGCCTAGCTGCTCGAGCGCTTCTACGCCCGGCTGCAGCGCTGCCGTGAGATGTGGTCGGGCCAGCCTCGGGCTGGCCATACCTGCCGGCCGCTGAGTGGCAGCACCACGCGCAAGAATTCACTACGTCATACGAGGGGCGCTGGAGCGCGCCGTGCGCTGGCGGCACCTCGGAGTCAACAAGGCAGCAATGGCTGATCCACCGAGCCCTGCCTACTCCGAGCCGGATCCCCCCAACGCCGCCGAGGCTGCCGCCCTACTCAACGAGGCCTGGCGTGACCCAGACTGGGGACTGTTGCTCTGGTTGACCATGATCACCGGCTCGCGGCGCGGGGAGGTATCGGCGCTCCGCTGGCACCATATCGAGTTCGAACGCGAGGTCGTCTGGCTGGACCGCAGCAGCGCGCAGCCCAAATCGGGTCTGAAGGAGAAGGAAACCAAGCAACGGCAGCGGCGGAAGATCTCGCTGGACCCTGAGACGCTCGCGCTACTCAAAGCACACCGCGACATCTGGGCTGAACGCTGCGCAAGCATCGGCCTCGAGCTGTCTCCTGACGCCTTCGTCTTCTCGCCGGCACCAGACGGATCCAAGCCATACGCGCCGCGTTCACTGACCCAGCGCTACCGTCGCATGGCACAGAAAATCGGCCTTCGGAGCACGCGGCTGCACTCGCTTCGGCACTACTCGGCGACCCCAGCTCGTGGCCGCCGGTGTTGACCTCCGAACCGTCGCCGGGCGACTCGGCCACGGCAGCGGCGGCGCCACGACGCTCAAGGTGTACTCCGCCTGGGTAGCCGAGGCCGACAAGCGCGCCGCCACAACGATGGCCAGCATCCTGCCGAAGCGCACCCAGCCCCGCCAGCGCCACGAGGGCCGTACGAAACCATCGCGGCGTCCTTCCGCGCTCTCATCCAAACCGGCCAACTCAAGTGCGGCGATCAACTACCAACCGTCGCTGAGATCGCAGTCGCAAATACCGTTGCGGTCGGAACCGCACACCGAGCGATGGCACTGCTCAAGGACGAAGGCCTGATCGACGTCACACGCGGACGCCGCGCAACCGTCATTGCAGCCGCAGCGAAAAGCCCAGTAGCCGAAAACGCCAAGCCAGCGGTTTAAAAGATTCCGGCTTCGTCCAATCTGGCACGCTTATGCCTGGTCAGAGCGACCAGACGTCTGGCACCTGCGGCACCTGTGCACCCGAACGATTTGATTCCCGGTGACAGACCCGGTGACAGTTGATCACACATGATCATCGGTGACGAATCTCTGTACGTCTTCAAGCCGCGCCCCTCGTGGGGGGCGCGGGACGGCGCGGCCGGTTTCGGCAAGCGCGTGCGCTTCACTCCAGTAGCCCTCCGTGGCGCACGCGCACCTATGGGCCGCCGGCTCCGCGCCGCAACAAGGTGTGGCGCGGAGGAAGTAGTAGTTCATCCCCACTGGCCGCAGATCGTGTCCACGTGGCCGGCCGGCGTCAACCCCGCTGAGCGCCCCGATCCCGCCGGTAATCCCGTTGAGCAGCTCGCCGCCGGTCGCGTCGTTCAATCACCGAAACGGGATCGGGGGTTCCGGGTTGACTCCGACCACCCACGCGAAGAGTCGGCCAGGATCGTGGGGATGGGAACATTCGTTCGAACATCACCCGCAGGTGTGGCCACGGTTAGGAGCGGGTATGCGGGGTGTCACTTTCCGCTGGAAGGGGGCCAGGTTCATGAGCCGGTCGCTCGCTGAGCGGCTCGAGTATGTCCATCGCTGGTGGCCAGCAGACGCCCGGCGGCTGCGCGCGATTCGACGGGCCTTACGCGGGTGGCTTGGAACGTGCGCGCTGAGCGACGACCGGATTGATGACGTGGTTCTGGCTGTCGACGAGGCGGTGGCCAATGCTGTCGAGCACGCCTACGGTCCAGGCGAGACAGGCACGGTGGAGTTGGTGCTGTGGACCGAACCGTCCAGCCTCAATATCGAGGTAATTGACCATGGAACATGGCGTCCGCCACCCACCGACGACGCGTTCAGAGGTCGAGGAATCCAACTCATGCACCACCTCATCGACTCGGTGGCCATCCACTTTGACGCACGGGGTACCAGGGTGCTGATGCGCCACGAGATGCCCGCGCATCGCAAGGAAACCGAACGATCGGAACACAGAACGGCGCCCTCCCAGATGCAAGATCCCCCAGGTCTCGCTGGGCTCGGAAAACCAGTCGATCCGGCCGCTAGAGATGACTCGCCTATCCCTCTTCAACGAACTGCCGACGACAGCACATAGCGTCGCCAATGCGAACAGAAGTTCGTGGTCGCGCGGGCGGGCTGATCGAGATGGGCGAGCTGGTAACGAGGCTGGCCTGGACCAGCCCGGTACCCGCTCAGGCGTGTCTCTGTGGTTGGCAGGAGTGCGGCAAGCCGTTCCCTACGTCCGGGACAACCGGCGGCACTCCAGCTTGTTCCTGCAGTCCACATCCGCCGAACGGCTGCCCAGGTGACCTCAGTGCCCATCGCCAAAGGCATCAATGCGGCCTGAGTTGTAACGCGTGCTGATGATCCAGGCGATGCCGGTGTGACTCGACCGCCGACGCGGGACGTCACAGGGCTTGAGCGGCGATCGAGGTTCCGACCACGCTCGCGCTGCTAGAGGAGGAGTGATCCAAGTGGGCGATGAAGTTAACGCCACCCCGTGGGCGCTGGCTGTGGCAGCCGAACTCGGCGACCGATGGACGGCCCAGCCGGGCAGGGGCAACGGCCAGAGTGCTCACCTGGTCGGCCCCAAGGGCGCGCGGGTGCACGTCGTGATGGGCGGCTACCAGCTCGCCGGGCGGGTCGAGCTGTCGTGGCGCCTCCCGCCCGAGCTGACCGAGCACGCGCCGTCCGGGACCGTAACCAACCGAAAGATCACCGTGGCGGACAGCACGTCGCCTCGGCTGGTCGCCCGTGACATCACGCGGCGGCTGCTGCCCGGCCTGGTCGAGCTGCTGGAGCTGGTCACGCAGCGCAAGGCGGACAGCGACAAGGCCGACGTCGAGCGGGATGCGTTCCTCGACGAGATCAACTCAATCCTCGGCGGCGAGAAACTGACGTATGCGGTCGACCGGCTGCGCTTCGGCAGCTATAACGTCCTACCGACCGGCGACGTGCGGGTAATGCCCAGCGACGTGGAGATGGAGCTACGACTGACCCGCGACCAAACCAAGGTCATCGCGTGGGCGCTGGCCAAGATCCAGAGCGAGAGGTGACGGCGATGCCTCGGTTGGGGTCGCTCGTGGAGTGCGAGTTCCGATCACCGTGTACGACCTGGAATAGCCTCATCGAGGCTGCGCTTAGCTCTCCGGGTACCTCCCGGCCACGCGGTGGAGATCGCCTCGTCTGTCAGGGGACAAAGCCCGATTTCGGCGCGGTTGCCCTAGCGGGCAGCTCAATCGTCCTGGGTGAGCCGAACGGCTGGGGACTCGCCAAGACGGTTGTCTCAACGACGTCCTCGACGGGCAAGTAGCGCTGGATCTGACGGACAACGCTGGATGTGTACGGACGTCACCCCCGCGGAAGCGGCCACAGTACGCGCCGCGGCGACCGAGCTGACCCGCGCGGACGGCTGCGAATCGTCGGTCGCACCCACCCGCTGCGCCTGGTTGCGCGCGCCGAGCTGGCCCCGCTTCTGACCGAGCCCGCCGGGCCGCATCCCTGGCCGACCCTGATCCCCGGCGGCCGGCTCGGGCAGGCTGGCTCCGAGCCTGTCGCCCACACACCGGTAGACCCGGCGGTGGTGGTTGAGGTCGAGGTCGATACCGCCGCCGGGGAGTCCGGTCGGTTCCGCCACGGCGCCCGATATCTACGGATCCGGGCGGAGTTGCATCCAACGGACCTTTCGTCATTGTCGAGTGATGCCTGGTCAGGCTGAACCTTTGCGCGGGTCAGTCGTCCACCGCGGCCTTTACGTACGGCACCTATGTGCGCATCGACGAAGCCTGGGCCGACAACTCCGCCACCCAGCTCGGCCTCTAGGGGACACCGACCCGGACCTGTACCTATCCTGGCTTCGTGCGCGCCGTCGAGGAGAAGGCCGACCAGCGGGTGCTGGGACTGACCGCCGCGGCCGGTCCGCAGCACCTTCTGCTCACGTTGCTCGGTGACTACTGGTATCCGCGGTTCGACGCGGTCCCGTCCGGCGCTCTCGTCGACTTGCTCGCCGAGTTCGGCGTCTCCGAGACCAACGCCCGCGCGGCGTT
Source organism: Pseudonocardia sp. (assembly GCA_036402515.1). Taxonomy (GTDB): domain Bacteria; phylum Actinomycetota; class Actinomycetes; order Mycobacteriales; family Pseudonocardiaceae; genus Pseudonocardia. The sequence goes on along the minus strand of DASWST010000295.1, from coordinate 609 downwards.
GAGTCGGATGTCGCGCAAGGATCAGCTGGTCGCCGGCCGCCAGGGCCGGCGCACCGTCTACGCCCTGAGTGCCGGCGCAATGCGGACCTTGCACGAGGGGACCCGGCGGATCTTCACTTTCGGTGACCATGTCGCGGGGTGGGACGGTCGGTGGACCCTGGTTGCTTTCTCCATCCCGGAGGAGAACAGGTCGGTCCGAGCGGCTCTGCGCGTACAGCTGGGCTGGGAGGGCTTCGCCTCTCTGTTCGACGGCGTCTGGGTCGCGCCTGGAACGCGCGATGAGACCGCGGCGCGCCTGCTCGGGGAACTAGGGGTGGAACTGTCCACGGTGCTCGTCGGCCGGTCGTCTGACCTCCTCCCGGGCGGCAGCCCGACCCGCGCGTGGGATCTGCGTGGTCTGCAGGAGCGCTACGAGGCGTTCATCCGTTCATTCGGTCCGATCGCCGAGCGGATCTCCGAGCAGGACCTCGACGAGCACGAGGCCCTGGTCGTCCGGACGGCGGTGATCGACGCGTGGCGCGAGTTCCCGGCGGTGGATCCCGAGCTGCCGGACGAGCTCCTCCCGAGGGGCTGGCCGCAGCCTCGTGCTCGCGCGCTGTTCACCGGCAT
>DASWST010000294.1:0-4860 GCA_036402515.1 Pseudonocardia sp. | reverse complement strand
TACCGCTCCGGCCTGCCAGACCCGCCGCGCGCCGTCCTCGAGCACCTCCGTGGCGCGCGCGGACAGGCCGAAGTAGACACGCCGGCCGTTGCGGTGTCGGGTGAGCAAGCCCCGTTTGACCATGCGGGTGAGCGTGGAGCGCACGGCTTCCTCGGAGATCCCGACCCGGTCAAACACCTGGATGACGCGCAAGCGGATGCTCGTGCTGACCATGACGCTGATGGGGGTGGCCAGCTTCCTCATCGGGTTGCTGCCCGGCTATGCCCAGATCGGCGGCTGGGCGCCGGTCGGTCTGGTGCTGCTCCGGGTGATCCAGGGGATCTCCGTGGGCGGTGAGTGGGGCGGCGCGGTGCTCATGTCCGCCGAGCACGCCACCAGCCGGCGGGGGTTGTGGGCGAGTTTCACCAATGCCGGCGCGCCGTCCGGGGTGGTGGTCTCCACCGCCGCGCTCAGCGGAACCGTCGCGATCGTCGGCGAGGATGCCTTCCTGGCCTGGGGCTGGCGGATTCCGTTCCTGCTCAGCCTGGTCCTGCTGGCCGTCGGCCTGTTCGTCCGGTCCCGGGTGGAGGAGACGCCGGCGTTTCGGGCCGCCCAGCGCGGCGCCCCGCGTCGGTCCATCCCGTTTGTCGCCGTGCTGCGCGATCACCCGAGGACCCTGTTGCTCGGCATCGGGGTGGGACTGTCCGCGTTCGTCGCGCAGTCCACCATCACCACGTTTGTGCTGTCCTACGGGGTGCAGGTGGGCCATTCGCGGCAGACCGTACTCAACGCGCTGACCATCTCCTCGGCCTGCGCCATCGTCGGGATCATCGGCTGGTCCGCCGCCTCCGACCGGTTCGGCCGGCGCCCAATCGTGCTGGCCGGCGCGGTGGCCATGGCGGTCTACGGTTTTGCCCTGTTCCCACTGGTGGACAGCGGCACCGGCGCTGCTCACCCTGGCGCTGGTGCTCGGCCAGTCCGTCCTGCACCCGATGATGTACGGACCGCTGGCTGCCCTCTACACCGAGCTGTTCAGCACGGAACACCGCTACACCGGCGCCTCCCTCGGGTACCAGATCGCCGGGCTGGGCGCCGGATTCGCCCCGCTGTTGTTCGCCGAGATACAGCGCTCGACCGGCGGCGCCGCCTCGACCGCGATCGCCGGCACGATGGCCGGATTCTGTGTCCTCACGGTGGTCTGCATGCTGGCACTGAAGGAGACCAGCGGGCAGAGCCTGGTCACCGCCGAATCGGGCGGCAAGTCGACCGTCGCATCCTGAACAGGAGCCTCACCCATGCGCAACGAAGGTCTGGGCAGCTGGCCCACCCGGCGGGCGCGGATGTCGCCGAGGAGCACCGCGCTGATCTTCCAGGGTCGGGCGAGCAGCTATGCCGAGTTCGCCGTGCGCACCACCAAGCTGGCCGACCAGCTCCGCAAATCCGGTGTGGCGGCGGGGGACCGGGTGGCCTATCTCGGGCCGAACCACCCGGCGTTCGTGGAAACCATGTTCGCCGCCCACCTGCTCGGCGCGATCTTCGTCCCGCTCAACTTCCGGCTGACCGCGCCGGAAATCGACTATCTGCTGGATGACTCGGGAGCCACCGCGCTGATCTACGGCGGGCAATGCGCCGATGTGGTGCGGGCACTGTCGGGTGCGGCCCAACTCCGCCGAGTGGTCGCGCTGGAGAGCCCCGCGCCGGGTGAGGCGGAGTACGAGCGCTGGCTGGCCGAGGGAGCCGAGGCGCCCATCGACGTCCCGGTGTCACCGGACGACGTCGCGCTCATCCTCTACACCTCGGGCACCACCGGCCGGCCCAAGGGCGCGATGCTCACCCATGCCAACGTCATCTGGAACACCTACAACCTGCTGATCGGCGTGGACGTGAGCGGGGATGAGGTCACCCTGATCGCCGCTCCGCTGTTCCACGTCGCGGCGCTCGGCCAGACCCTGCTGCCCACCTTCATCAAGGGCGGCTGTTCGCTGCTCACCTCGTCCTGGGACGTGGACTCGTGTTTCGACCTCATCGAGCGGCACCGGGTGACGTTGCTGTTCGGGGTGACCACCATGCTCGCGGCGCTGGCCCGGTCGCCGAGGTGGGAGAGCGCCGACCTGTCCTCGCTACGCGGCCTGTTGTCTGGCGGCGCCGCCATCCCGGCCTCGCTCATCCACGCCTACCAGCGGCGCGGATTGGTGTTCTGCCAGGGATACGGGCTCACCGAGACCGCGCCCGGCGCCACCTTGCTGGAGGCCGGCGAGAGCGTCCGCAAGGCCGGCTCGGCGGGCGTCCCGGTGTTCTTCGGCGAGGTACGCGTGGTGCGGGCGGATGCCACCGACGCCGCCGCCGGGGAGCCGGGGGAGGTGCTGGTCAAGGGGCCCAACGTCACGCCCGGCTACTGGCGAAACCCGGAGGCGACCGCCGCCGCGCTGACCGACGGCGGCTGGTTCCACACCGGCGACGTGGCCAAGTTCGACGACGAGGGACACCTGTACATCGTCGATCGGGTCAAGGACATGTTCATCTCCGGCGGAGAGAACGTGTACCCGGCCGAGGTGGAGAACGTGATCTTCGGGCATCCCGCCGTCGCCGAGGTGGCGGTCATCGGCGTTCCCGACGAGAAGTGGGGCGAGGCCGGCAAGGCCTTCGTGATCTGCCGGCCGGGCACCGGGCTGAACCGGCATGAGCTGCGGGAGTTCCTGCTGCCAAGGCTGGCCAAGTACAAGATCCCGGTGCATGTCCAGGTGGTGGACGACCTTCCCCGGACCGCCTCTGGCAAGATCCAGAAGGCCGCCTTGCGCCGCATGTCGGAATAACCCCGGAGTACGAGCTCTACTTCGTGTTCGACGGGCACCACCGGGTGTCGGTGGCCAGGGCGCTCGGCGAGGACACCGTGCCCGCGGTGGTCCGGGCGATCTGCACGACCGCGCTGGTGAATGCCGGCCTGACCCGGGCCGGCCTGCGGCTGAAGGCCGGCGAGCGGGAGTTCCTGCGTGCGGTGCCGCTGCCCGACTCGGCGACCAGCCAGCTGCGGTTGGACCGGCCCGAGGACTACCCCGTGCTGGTCTCCGCCGCCACGGACTGGTGCGTCGCGCGCGGCCTGGCCGCCCCCGGGCCGGACAGCCAGCTGGACGGCGACGCCGCCACGGCCTGGTGGCGCGGCGCGGTGCTCCCGGTGGCCCGGCGCGACGGAGTCGACGGTGCCGGCCGCGACGCGGCCGCGGCTTACCTGGCGGCTTACTTGGCGGCTTTCCTGAGCGACTGAGGCAGCAGCGCCGGTGGCTAGCGCCGCGGCTCCGACCGGCCGCGCCCACGCGGTCCTGGTTACCCAACTCCACACCAGGCAGGTTCGATCATGCTCAAGCCTGCCGCGTGTGGAGTTGGGTAACACCGAGCAGTTCGTCTGGCTGGACAACCCGGACGGCACTGTGCGGTGGGCGATCCCGGCGATCCCGGTCGACACGGCGCCCGGCTGATTCGTGGTCCACGAGGTCTCCGGAGCACGGCGGGTATTGTCAGTGCGCGCTGTTCGACGGCGAGGTCGAGTCGGAGGTGCCCGATGGCGGCGAGCTCGAAGGAGTCCTGGAGCATCGACCAGGCGGCCGGCGACGTGCCCGGCCAGTGGCAGCGGATGCTCTCCGAGACGCACCTGCCGTGGGTCACCTCGATTGCCCCTCGGCCGGGCCAGATGTTCGAGGCCAGGGCGCGCCGCTGGTGGATCGACGACCTGGCGCTGGTGGACTGCGAGTGCGGGCCCTGCTCGGGTACCCGGCAGCGGCGCCAGCTGGCCAGCACCGACGATGAGTTCGTGGTCGTGCTGATCACCCGGGCCGGCCGGGAGACGGTCAGCCAAGGTGGCGTGGAAGCCGAGCTGCGCACCGGTGACGCGGTGGCCTGGGACAGCACCCGGCCGGCCCGGTTCATCGTCGGGGAGCCGCTGTCCAAGCGCAGCCTGCTGATTCCCCGGGCCGCGCTGGACGAGGTCAGCGGGCGGACCTGGGTGCGCGCCGGGGTCGCGCTGGAGGGCTCGTCGCCGGCCACCGAACTGCTGACCAGCTACCTGGACGTGCTCAGCCGCTCCCTGGACCGACTCGGCCCGGCGGCGGTGACCGCCGCCCGCAACGCCACCCTGGAGCTGTTCATCGGGGCGGTGCGCGGCGATTCCGAGGTGGCGGCGGGCGGTACCGGGACCGCGCTGCGCGCCGCGATGGACCGCTACATCGAGCGGCACCTGCTCGATCAGCCGGTCAGCGCGACCGCCCTGGCCCATGCCCACGGGGTCTCGGTGCGCACGGTGAACCGGGTGTTCAACGCGACCGGTCAGACCGTCAGCGAGGTGGTGCGGGTGCGCCGACTGGCCCGCGCGAGGGACGAGGTGGCCGACGGCAGCTCGTCCATCGCCACCATCGCCACCCGCTGGGGGTTCGCCGACAGCAGCCACTTCAGCAGGGCCTTCAAAGCGCACTACGGCTCGTCCCCAACCGACTACCGGGAGGCCGCCGGCACCGGCCGCGGCGCACCGAGACCTGGCGCACCGGTACACCGGCCAGTCGCGCGGGTTCAAGCCCCCGCCGGCCGGCCTGTCGAGACTGGTGCCACACCGGTCCGGAGCTGAGCCGGCGCCCTCCGCGGTGCGCTCCCGGAGCCGGCAACGGCGACCAGGAGGAGGCCAGGATGGCCCGGCGGGACATCGAGTTCGACGCCGAGGGCGTCACGCTGCGCGGCTGGTTCTACTCGGCCGAAGGGGCGTCCGGGCGGGCGCCCACGGTGGTGATGGCGCACGGGTTCTCCGCGGTCAAGGAGATGTACCTGGACTCGTTCGCCGAGGTGTTCGCCGCCGCCGGGCTGAACGCGCTGGTGTTCGACAACCGCAACTTCGGCGCC
>DASWST010000293.1:0-3154 GCA_036402515.1 Pseudonocardia sp. | reverse complement strand
CTCGCGTGGTAAAAAGATATAAAGCTCATTTCCACCCGCTCAAGCGTCCTCGGCATCGCGGCGGCACCCATCGCCAGCCAGCCAAGATCTACATCTTCAACCTCGGCTTAACTTAGTGGCATTGTCAATCCGGCTGGGAAGTCCGGATGCGCCATGGCCGGCCGGAATTCATTCCGCCCCGTTGGCTGGACCCGACCCAAGCGCCCCGCCGACAACCCATACCCGCGTAAGTCGCGGGTTTCTGGTGAGGTTAGTGGGCGGTTTCCGACCGGGCTGAGTCGGGGATTCCGTCAGCGTGAGTTGCGGTTCCTTCGGGTCCGGGCTGACATCTCGACGCGCGCACTGGGCGCGCTTGATCCCCTGAGGGGACGAGCCTATTTCCGGCACTTTGCGTTCACCCCTGACCCATGACCTCCGAGGGTCCGGGTGACGGGAAGAGCGGGGACCGGCCGTGCGTTCTCTTCTAGGGAGGTGGTCGACGGGTGGTTACTGCCGCGACCTGCATTGGGTGTGGTGTCGAGCTGACTGAGGAACGGACTCAGCTCGGGTACCGGTATTGCACGAGAGAGAGCTGCCAGGCCAGGCATCACCGCGGTGTGGCGGTGACCGCGATCGGGGTCAACAAGAGCGCCGAGGTCTTCGTCGTCGCCGAGCCAGACGATATCCGTCGGCGAGGTGAAGCCGGTGAGTTCGCCAAGAAGGACAGCGCGCTAGGCCTGGACTACCGAGGTGGGCCCACTTCGACGGCCAAGCCGGCCGGCATTGATCGGGCGCCGTCCGGTGCCGCCGGGGTCCCCTCGCAACGGCAACAACCGTCCCGACGGCCGTGGACCGCTCAGCAGGAGAAGATCGTCCGGCTTTATCACGACATGGGGCTGTCCCCGAGACAGATCGCCGAGCGCGCCAGGCAGAACGTGCCGAGACTGGCGATCACCGAACGCCTCGCCATTCAGATCCTGTCCTCTGGCGCCCGGCGTTAACAGCGACGACCACAACCGGGACCGGATCCAGGGCGGAGGTCGTCGAGTTATGGCGTTCGTCAGGACGGGTTTGGGGGTATCGGAGCGCCGCGCCAGCCGCGCACCGGCAGGGAGAACTTGCGCACCAGCCGGTCGGTGAACGGCTGCTCACGGAGCCGGACCAGCCGGACCGGCGCCTCACCCTGGGACAGCTCGACCCGGGCGCCGGGCGGAACCGGGATGGTGCGCCGTCCGTCGCAGACCAACACCGCGGGATAGCCTCGTGCGTCGAGCTCGACGGCCACCGCCGAGCTGGGCGAGATCACCAGTGGCCGGGCGAACAGGGCGTGCGCGGTCAGCGGCACCAGCAGCAGCGCCTGCACGTCTGGCCAGACCACCGGGCCGCCGGCGGAGAACGCGTACGCGGTGGACCCGGTTGGGGTTGCGCACAGCACGCCGTCGCAGCCGAAGCCGGTGACCGGGCGGCCGTCCACCTCGAGGACCACATCCAGGATGCGACCGCGGTTGACCTTCTCCACCACAGCCTCGTTGAGCGCCCAGGAGCTGCGCACCGGGCCCCCGTTGAGCATCACCGAGGCCTCCAGGGTCATCCGTTCCTCGACGTGATAGTCGGACTCGATGACTGCGGTGATCGCCTCGTCCAACGACTCCGGGTCGGCCTCGGCGAGGAATCCCACCCGCCCGAGGTTCACCCCGAGCAGCGGCACTCCGGCGGGCCTGGCCAGCTCGGCGGCCCGCAGCAGGGTGCCGTCGCCGCCGAGCACGAGCACCACTTCGACGCCCTCGGCGGCCTGTGGCTTGGCCTCGATCGGGATTGGTTCCATGCCGACGGGTAGGTCCAGCGGCTCCTCGGTCCACTCGTCGGCAAAGATCCGCAGGCGGATGCCGGCGGCCGCCAGCCGCTGCACCACCCCGGCGGCCACTCGCTGGTTGGCCTTGCGGCCGGAGTGCACCACCAACAGAGCCTCACGTGTCACTGAGGGCCCTCCTGTACCGCGCGCTCGAGCATGCTCTCAACATCGTCGCCTGTATTCCCGTCCAGCGCTGGCCCAGTGAGCGGTGACCCACTGGCGCTCAGCCAGACGAAGTACTCGACATTGCCGGCCGGCCCGGGGGCCGGGCTGGCCACCGCGCCCCTCGGGAACCAGCCCAGGTCCGCGGCGGCCTGGGTGACCTCGCGCAGGGCGGCCACCCGCAGCTCAGGCTCGCGCACCACGCCACCGGGCCCGAGCCGGCGCCGGCCCACCTCGAACTGCGGCTTGACCATCGGCAACAGGTCACCGCCGGGCTCGGTGCAGGCGGTCAGCGCGGGCAGGACGGTGCGCAGCGAGATGAAGGACAGGTCGGCGACGGTCAGTTGAACCCGGCCGCCGATGGTCTCCGGTGTGAGTGAGCGGACGTTGGTACGGTCCAGCACCTGGACCCGTTCGTCCGAGCGCAGCCGCCAGATCAGCTGGCCGTAGCCCACATCGGCGGCCACCACCCGCGCGGCGCCCCGGTGCAGCAGCACGTCGGTGAAGCCACCGGTGGAGGCGCCGGCGTCCAGGCAGTGCCGGCCGGCCACGGTGAGCCCGGCGGGTTCGAACGCGGCCAGCGCGCCGAGCAGCTTCAGCGCGCCACGGGATGCCCATTCCGGGCCGTCCTCCCGGCGGACGACCACCGGCGCGTCGGTCTCGACCGCGGTCGCCGGCTTGGTGGCCGCCACGCCGCGGACCAGCACGTGTCCGTCGGCGATCAGCTCGGCGGCCTGCTGGCGCGATCTGGCCAGCCCACGACGGACGAGCTCGGCGTCCAGCCGGGCCCGGCGGGGCACTGAGCTCACGCTCCGTCGATCGCCGACAACGCGTCGGTCAGGGCGATGTGCACCCGTTCAAAGGCGGCCACGTGTTCGCCGGTGGGCCGCGCCCGCAGGCCGTCCAGGGCGGCCACCTCCGCCGCGACCCGCGCCAGGGGGCCCTCGGGTTCCCCACCGGCCGCGGCGGCCTCATGCTCAGCGCCGGGCGTTGGGGCCCCGGGTTGCCCGCCGGGCACGGGGCGGGGCGGCCACGACTGATCTGTGTTCATCACGACCCACGCTAGCCGACCGGGTCGACGGCCGGATGCGCAGCGCCCACTGCCAGGCCGAGCCTGTCCAACGCGGTGGCCGCGACCGAGTCCTCGGCGCGCACCCGGAC
>DASWST010000292.1:0-6631 GCA_036402515.1 Pseudonocardia sp. | reverse complement strand
CGCACCGGAGCGGCACTGGTGCACCGCGACCGCGATTACGACCGGCTGGCCGAGTGCCTGGCCGACCTGCACATACACCAGTTCTGAGCCCGCGCAAAGCATGACGTGCGGCGGCCTCGGCGCGCGCCCACCCGGTCGGGTGAAGAGCGGCGCTCCCACCAGCGGGAGCACACCGCGTGGCGGTTCCGATCGTTGAATCCGCAAGAGGTGTCGGGTCATTGATGTCCTGACTCTGCGGAAAGGACGATCCGAGCATGAACTACTCGCGGCGCGCACTGCGAGCCACCGTCGGCGTCGCCAGCTTGGCGGCGCTCGGCCTCGTCTTCGCCGGGACCGCCTACGCGTCGTCCGACCCGGATGATGTGTACCCGCGGTGCTCGCCGGTGTACGACCCGCAGAACTACAGCGGCCTGATGTACAACGGCAACAGCTCGGACGACGAGAACTACGACAGCGACGACTACGACCCGGACTGCACCGGGTTCCACGGCAAGAGCGAAGACAACGGCTACAACGGGTACACCGGCAAGGACCAGGAGCGGCTGGACGAGAACCACTACCGCTTCGCCCCGCTGTAACTGGGCTATCCGACAGAGAGCAGCCGCCGAACCTCGGCCACCGCGTCCACTCCGGCCGCCAAGCTGGGCGCGCAAGGCACCAGGGTGAGACTGCGCGCGCCCGCCTCCAGGTAGGGCCGCAGGAAGTCAGCCACCTGCGCCGGCGTCCCGGCCGGGCAGAGCCGCTCGAACTTCTCGAACGGCAGCTGGTACAGCGCCCGCATCTTCTCCGCGACCAGCTCACGGGCGGTATCCGCGTCGTCGGCCAGCCCGCACCACACCTCGAAGCCGTGCCGCGCCGGCACCGGTCGTCCCTGGTCGGCGGCCAGCGTGGCGATCCGCTCGACGAACTCGGCGAAGCGGCGCGCCGAGACGAACATGGCCAGCCAGCCGTCGCCGTAGTCCACCGTGCGCCGGACAGTGGCCTCGGACTTCCCGCCGATCAGGATCGGCACCTCCGGCTTCTGCGCCGGCAGGACCGCGCCGGCCTCCACGGTGAAGAACTCGCCGGCGTGGTCCACCAGCTCCCCGGTGGCCAGCCGGCGCAGCAGGCCGAGGGACTCGTCGATGCGCCGCCCCCGGCTCGACGGGTCCACCCCGCAGTTGCTCACCTCGGAGCGATCCTCACCGCCCACCCCGACGCCGAGGATCAGCCGGCCGGGCGCCATCGAGCTCAGCGAGGCGAGCGCCCTGGCCACCGTCATCGGGTGCCGCAGCGCCAGCTGGTACACCCCGATCAGTACGTCCAGCCGGTCCTCGGTGGCCAGGGCGGTGGCCGCGGCGACCATCCCGTCGAACCCGGTGCCGCCGTGGAAGCTCACGTGGTCGGCCACGACCACGTGGTCCAGGCCGGCGTCGGCGATCCGGCCGAGCAGCTCGCGGCGCTGCCCCGGTGACACGTTCAGTACCTGGTCGTGCACCGAGATCCCCACGCTGGGTGTGCCCACGGTCGACATCACAGCATCGTGAATCCGCCGCTGACGCTGAGCACCTGGCCGGTGATCCAGGTGGACAGCGGGGAGACCAGGAAGAGCACCGCGCCGGCGATGTCGGCGGGGGTACCGAGCCGGCCCAGCGGGTACGCCCGAGCCAGCTTGTCCGCCCCGCCCACCTGCTCGATGAACGCTGAGCTGCCCGGGGTCACCGTGGTGCCCGGCGCCACCACGTTGGCCCGCACGCCCTTGCCGCCGACCTCCTTGGCCAGGCTCTTGGTCACCGCGATGACGCCCGCCTTGGCCCCGGCGTAGACGCTCATCGAGTGCTCGCCGGTGCGCGCCGAGTCGGACGCGATGTTCACGATCCGGCCCTGGGTGTCCAGTAGGTCGGGCAGCGCGGCGCGCATCACGTTGATGGTGCCGACCAGCGTCACGTCCACAATCCGCTGGGTGTCCTCGGCGGTGGTGGCCGAGAACTTCTTGATCACCCAGGTGGCCGCGTTGTTGACCAGTACGGACACCGGGCCCAGCTGCTCGCGCACCACGCCCAGCCCACGCACCACCGAGTCAGGGTCGGCGATGTCCAGCCCGACGCCGATCGCCCGCCCGCCCTTGCCGGTGATCTGCTCGGCGACGCTCTTCGCCGCCTGCTCGGAGAGGTCCGCGATCGCCACCCGCGCGCCCGCCTCGGCCAGCAGCATGGCGATGGCCTCACCGATCCCGCTACCGCCACCGGTCACCACCGCGACGTCGCTGCTCAGGTCGATTTCGATGCTCATGGAAGTCCCTTCGGGACCCGTGAGTGGTTAGCGTGGCTATAGCAACGCTAACCACTCACGGGGTGGGTTAGTGCTGCTGGTAGTACTTGGCGAAGTCGGGCTGGCGCTTCTCGGCGAACGCCGCCGCACCCTCTTTGGCCTCGTCGGTCTGCACGAAAGTGTCCAGGCCGGCCATGGCCAGGTTGGACAGCCCGGCCTGGTGCTCGGTGTCGGCGTTGAACGAGGTCTTCAGGAAGCGCAGCGCGGTCGGGCTGTACTTCGCCATCCGCTCGCCCCACGCCTTGGCGGCAGGCAGCAGCTCTTCCTTGGGCACCACCTTGTTGACCAGGCCCCAGCGCTCGGCGGTGGCCGCGTCGTACTGGTCGAGCAGGAACCAGATCTCCCGGGCCCGCTTCTCGCCGACCACCCTGGCCAGGTACGCCGAGCCGAAGCCCGCGTCGAAGGAACCGACCCGGGGCCCGGCCTGGCCGAACGTGGCGTGCCCGGCGGCGATGGACAGGTCGCACAGCACGTGCAGCACGTGCCCGCCGCCGATCGCCGCGCCGTTCACCGCCGCGATCACCGGCTTGGGGATCTCCCTGATCAGCCGCTGCAGATAGCCCACCTCGAACAGCCCGTTCTCGGTCGGCCCGTAGTTGCCGGTCTCGGCGCGCTGCTTCACATCACCGCCGACACAGAACGCCCGGTCCCCGGCCCCGGTGAAGATCACCGCGTGCACCGAGGCGTCCGCCCAGGCGCGCTTGAACGCGTGGATCAGCTCCTCGATGGTCTTGCCCCGGAAGGCGTTCATCCGCTTTTCCCGGTCGATGGTGATGACCGCGTTCGGCCCGTCGACCTGGTAGCGCACGTCCTCGTAGCGCACGTCTTCGTACGTCATGGATCCCCTCCGGATCAGTCGAGTCGTTCCAGCAGCGTGCCGGTACCCAGCCCACCGCCGCAGCACATGGTCACCAGGGCGCGGCGCGCACCGGTACGCCGCAGCTCGTGGACCGCCTTGGTGGTGAGCACGCAGCCGGTGCCGCCGAGTGGGTGGCCCAGCGCGATCGCGCCACCGTTCGGGTTGACCCTGGCCGGGTCGGCGTGGCTGTCCGCCAGCCAGGACACCACCACGGAGGCGAATGCCTCGTTGATCTCCACCAGGTCGATGTCCTCGATGCCCAGGTTGTTGCGGGCCAGCAGCATCGGGCTCACGTCGTGCGGGCCGAGCAGCATCAGCACCGGGTCCACCCCGACAGTGGCGGTGTCCACGATGCGGGCCAGCGGAGCCAGCCCCAGTTGGGCGGCCCGCCGTTCGCTGGCCACCAGCACCGCGCTGGCCCCGTCGGAGATCTGCGAGGCGCTGCCCGCGGTGTGCACCCCGCCCGGCACCACCGCGTCCAGCGCGGCCAGCCGCTCCGGGCTGGTCTCCCGCAGCCCCTCGTCCCGGTCCACGATCTGTTCGGCGCCGTCCCCGCCCGGGACCGGGGCGCTGATCGGCACGATCTGTTCGTCGAAGCGGCCGCCCGCCCAGGCCGCCGAAGCGCGTTGTTGCGAGCGCAGGCCCAGTGCGTCGGCCTGCTCGCGGGTGACTCCCCATTTCTGGGCGATCCGCTCGGCGGCCTGGTACTGATTCAGGAACTCGTGGCGCCGTAGGTACTCCTGAGGCACCGGGCGACCCAGCCCGAAGTCCTTGCGGAAGTTGGAACCGATCGGGAGGCGGCTCATCGACTCCACCCCGCAGGCCAGGGCAAGGTCCACCACCCCGGCACCGACCAGCGCGGCGGCCAAGGTCAGCGCCTGCTGCGAGGAGCCACACTGCGCATCCACCGTGCTGGCCGGCACCGACTCGGGCAGCCCCTGACCCAGCCACGCGGTGCGGGTGATGTTGAACGCCTGCTCGCCGACCTGCGCGACGCAGCCGCCCACCACCTGGCCGACCTCGCCCGGATCCACCCCGGCGGCGTCCAGCGCGGCCCGCTGTACCCGCCCCAGCAAGGTCGCCGGGTGGACCTCGGAGAGGCCCTTGCCCCGCCGACCGAGCGGGCTGCGTACCGCCGACAGGATTACGGATTGCTCCATGACTCGATAATAGAGGGTTAGACCTTTTATACTCAACCGGTGACCGACTCCGAACCCGTGACCCACCAGGTCCGCGACCGCGTTTTCCACCTCCGGCTGCACCGGCCACCGGCCAACGCGCTGGGGTTGGCGCTGGTGGACGGCTTGGAAGGCGCACTCGACGAGTTCGAGCGGGGTGACGCCCGAGTGCTGGTGATCACCTCCGCGCTGGACGGATTCTTCGCCGCCGGAGCGGACATCAAGCTGATGGCGTCCTTTCTCGACTCACCCGGCACCGAGGAGTTCACCGACTACGGGGAGCGGCTGCGCGACCCGCTGAACCGACTGGCGACCTTGGACCGGCCGTCCATCGCGGCGATCGAAGGGCTGGCCCTGGGCGGCGGGCTGGAGCTCGCCCTGGCCTGCACCCTGCGGGTCGGCTCGCGCGCCGCCCGGCTCGGCCTGCCCGAAGTGAAGCTGGGGCTCATCCCGGGCGCCGGAGGTACCCAGCGGCTGCCCCGGCTGATCGGCCGAGGCCGCGCGCTGGACCTGATGCTGACCGCGCGGGAAGTGCCCGCCGAGGAGGCGCACGCGATCGGACTGCTGGATCGGCTGGTCGAGCCCGGGTCCGCGGAGAAGGAGGCGATGGCGCTGGCGCACACCCTGTGCGAACGCTCCGGCGCGGCGCTGACCCAGATCCTGCGCTGCGTGGACGACGCGCACGAGGAGGCGTTGGAGCGGGGTCTGGCCCGCGAGGCGGAGCGGGTGACCGCGCTGTTCGGCGGGTCGGAGGCGCGTGAGGGCCTGCACGCGTTCCTGGGCAAACGGAGGCCGAACTATGTCTGAGCACACCGCCATCTCCGAGCACACCGCGACCCGAGGGCTGACCATGCTGCGCGGCGGCGTGGAACAGATCGCCGCCGCCAGTGCGGTGGCCGAGCGGCGTGGCTTCCACGCGGTCTGGTCGCCGGAGTTCTATACCCGCTCGGCGGTCGTCACCCTGGCCAGGATGGCCACCGAGACGTCCCGAATCGGAGTCGGCAGCTCGATCGCCTACGCCGTCGGCCGCTCCCCGTTGACCATCGCGACCGAGGCGCGCAGCCTGGACGAGGTGTCCGGCGGCCGGCTGATACTCGGCCTGGGCACCGGCACCCGGCGGATGATGCGCGACTGGCACGGGGTGGACCCGAATGCCCCGGCGCCGCGGCTGGAGGAGTTGGTGCCGCTGCTGCGCCAACTCTGGCGGTTACACGAGCGGCCGGTGCGGCACGACGGGCGCTTCTACCACCTGGACCTCACGCCGACCGCCGAGGTCGACCCGCCGGTCCGCCCGGACATCCCGGTCTACACCGCCGGGGTCAACTCGCGGATGGTGGAGGTGGCCGGCCGGGTCGCCGACGGCTTCCTGGGCCACCCGCTGTTCGCCGCCAGCTACCTGGACGAGGTGGTCCGCCCGGCCATCGCTACCGGGGCGGCCAAGGGCGACCGGGATCCCGCCGAGGTGACCGTGGCCGGCCTGGTGATCTGCTCGGTCGCCGACGACGAGGAGCAGGCCCGCCGCGAGGTCGCCGGTCAGCTGGCCTTCTACGCCGCCCCGAAGGCCTACGGCACGGTGCTCGAGCGGGAGGGCTTCGGCGCCGCCGCGGCGCGGATCCAGCAGGCGTTCGCGGCCGGCGACCACGACGCGATGGTCGCCGCGGTGCCCGACGCCATGATCGACGCACTGGCCGTGGCCGGCACCCCGCAACAGGTCGCCGACCAGCTGCGCCGCTACGACGGCGTCCTGGACCACGTGATCGTCTACCCACCCAGCTTCCGGCTCACCCCCGCCCGCTGCGACGAACTGGTGGACCAACTCCTCCTCCACGCCGCCCCAACCCGGGATGGAGTCCCCGCATGACCACACAAGACCGCAGGTCAAACCCTGTGAGTGGTAAGCGTTGCTATAGCAACGCTTACCACTCATGGGGTCTGAGCTGGGGGAACGTGACGTGAGTGAGGTGGAGAGCGAGGTTCGGGACGGGGTGTGCTGGTTGCGGCTGAATCGGCCGGAGCGGCGAAATGCGTGGTCGGCAGCGTCTGGCGCGGCGATGACGGAGGCGCTGCTGCGCGTCCAGGCCGATCCGGCGGTGCGGTGCGTGGTGATCACCGGGGAGGGCGAGGCGTTCTGTGCCGGGGTGGACCTGCGCGACGGGTTCGACCGGACCCCGGGCGGCGGGCCGGACCTGCAGGGCATGCACCGCCGCCACTTCGTGCCGACCATCCTCGGCCTGCGCACCCTGCCGCTCCCGGTGATCACGGCGGTGAACGGGCCGGCGGTGGG
>DASWST010000291.1:0-4842 GCA_036402515.1 Pseudonocardia sp. | reverse complement strand
CATCTTGCTGTTCATCTCGCTGATCTGCGCGGCGCTGTTCTTCGGCGCGGTGTTCCGGCACAACCTGCAGCTGCCGTCCATCGCGATCGCGCTGCTGGTGCTGTCCAGCGTGCTGATCGGCGCGGCGTGGCCGGCGGTGCTTCAGCAGTTCGTGGTCCGGCCGAACGCAAACGTGCGGGAATCGGTGCCGATCCAGCGCAATATCGAGGCCACCCAACAGGCCTATGGACTGACCAGTGACAAGGTCAAGTACGTCGATTACTCGGGGCGGACAACAGCCACTCCCGCCGAGGTGGGCGCGGACACCGCGACCATCTCAAACCTGCGGCTGCTCGACCCCAGCAAGCTATCGAAGACCTTTACCCAACTCGAGCAGCGGAAGAACTTCTACGGGTTCCCCCAGCAGCTCAACATCGACCGCTACACCGTCAATCACCAGGTCCGCGACTACGTGGTCGCGGCCCGGGAACTCGACAGCGGCGCCCTGACCGGGAACCAAAACAACTGGATCAATCAACACATGGTCTACACGCACGGCAACGGGTTCGTCGCCGCGCCGGCCAACCAGGTCAACTCCGCGCTCGACGACGCCGCCGCCGGCCAAGGCGGCTACCCGAATTTCACCGTCAGCGACACCAGCAACAAGGGCGACATCCCGGTCGAGCAGCCCCGGACCTACTACGGCCGGCTCATCTCCGACTATTCAATTGTTGGCGCCACACCCGGCGACCAACCCCGGGAATACGACAGCGACACCGACGCGATCACCTACACCGGCAAAGGCGGGGTGCCAATCGGTAACCTGTTCAACCGGCTGGTGTTCGCGATGGACTATGGCGAACAAAACATCCTGTTCAACGGTTCGATCAACCGCAATTCCAAAATCCTGTTCCTGCGCGACCCGAGCGACCGGGTCAGCCAGGTGGCACCGTGGCTGACCCTGGACGGGCACCCGTATCCAGCCGTGGTGGACGGCCGGATCCAGTGGATTGTGGACGGCTACACCACGCTGAGCAACTACCCCTACGCCGAGCAGGTCGGGCTCGGCGATGCCACGGCCAATACGTTGCCGGGCGGGGCACACCTGCCCAACAAGATAGTGAGCTACCTACGCAACTCGGTGAAAGCCACCGTGGACGCCTACGACGGCACGGTGAGCCTCTACGCCTTCGACGAGAACGACCCCGTACTCAAGACATGGATGAAAGCTTTCCCGGGCACGGTGAAGCCTACGAGCGCGATCAGCCCTAACCTGCGCGCGCATTTCCGCTATCCACAGGACCAGTTCGAAGTGCAGCGCACGCTGCTCACCCGCTACCACGTGCAGAACCCAGGGGAATTTTTCTCCACCGTCTCGTTCTGGAATGTCCCGTCCGACCCGACGGTGGTCGACACCGGGCAGAACGCCGGTCCCCAGCCCCCCTACTATGTGCTAGCGGGGCTCCCTGGCCAACAGGGCGCCAGTTTCCAGCTGACCAGCCCGTTGGTCAGCCTGCAACGACCGTTCCTGGCCGCCTACGTCTCCGCCAGCTCAGACCCGAGCAGCTACGGCCAGCTCACCGTGCTGCAACTACCCACCAACACTCAAACCCCCGGCCCTCAACAAGCCCAAAACCAATTCGTCTCACTACCCCAAGTCAGCCAACAGCTCAATCTGCTCAAACAAAATCAAACCTCAATTGACTATGGCAACCTACTCACGTTACCCGTGGCTGGCGGCCTGCTCTACATGGAACCGATCTACATCGAACGCGCCAATCAAGAATCTTCATTCCCACAATTAGCCCGAGTGCTCGTCAGCTTTGGTGGGAAAATCGGCTACGACGCACGGCTCGACGTGGCACTCAACCAGGTATTTGGCCCCGCCGCCGCACCTCTAGGCACCCCGGCCGCCAACCCCGCGCCGGCGGCCGGCACAGCACCATCGCCAGGCGAGCTGCGGGGGGCGGTATCAGACCTTGACAATGCACTCTCGCGGCTGCGCGCGACCGAGCAGTCCGGCGACTTCGCCGGAGAAGGTAATGCGCTCGCGGATCTAGACAAGGCCATCAAACGCTTCCAGACCGCCAACACCCCGCCACCCAATCATTGAATCGAACGTGGCGTCAGCAGCCCCACGTCGTCGAGGATCGCGCATGCGAACTCGTCAGCTGAGGAACAGGCACGTCGAGTGGGGGATTCGGTTGCTGCCCTCGGCGCAGCCGCTGGTTGCTTGCCGCGCCGGCCCCGGCGGTGGGCGATTGGCTGGAATGCCACCGCTCAGACTTCCACTGCCAGCCGGCACGCGGACCTAGGTTCGCTCCTGCCCGCACGGCGGCTCGCGCTCCCCTGCCCCGCGGCCCGTGGGACGAGTCGAGCTGTTCCGCGCTCGGGCGGCCGAGCTGAGCTGGAAAAGGACGACAATGACAATGACTCCCCTACCCAGGCACGCGATCGTGCGGACGGGATCTGTGTTCGGCGCGGCTCTGGCGCTGACGCTGTTCACCGGCGGTGTCGCCTTCGCGCACGTCACCACGCAGCCGGGCACCGCCGTCAAGGGCGACCGGGCCACCGTGGCGTTCAACGTGCCCACCGAATCCGACACCGCCGGGACGGTGAGATTCGAGGTCAGCCTGCCCGCCGATCATCCCATCGCCGAGGTCCTCACCACGCCGATGCCGGGCTGGACCCAGCGGGTCACGAAGACGCGGGTGAATCCGCCGATCGAGTCGGAGGGTGAGCGGGTCAACGAGGTGGTGCACACCATCAGCTGGACCGCTCTACCTGGCAATCGAATCGGCCCCGGCCAGTTCGCCAGCTTCCAGGTATCGATGGGGCCATTGCCCGATGATGTCGATCAGCTCGTCATGCCGGCGGTGCAGACCTACGACAACGGCAAGGCGGTCAGTTGGGACCAGCCCCGGATACCTGGCGCACCGGAGCCTGAGCACCCCGCGCCCGTGCTGACCCTGGTGGCTCGCCCTGGCGCCGCCGGCACCGCTGGCCAACATGATCAGGCCCCGACCGCCCCGACCGCCCCGACCGCGACACCGGACACGACAGTGACCTCGGGCGACAACACCGCGCGCTGGCTCGCCGGCGCGGGACTGCTCGTCGGCGCGCTCGGGCTCATCGCGGGCCTGCGCCGCGGCCGCTCCGGCAAGCGCAGGGCCGGCGTGGCACCCGAGCCGCGTCAGCCCTCGGACCGGGCACGACGGCACAGCCGACTCTGAATGCTGTGAGTCGAACGGCTCAGCGCCGCCGCTTGGCCAGGGAGAACCCAATGAGTACCCCCACCACCACGAGGGCCACGATCAGGAACAGGAGCAACTTGCCGACGCCGGCGAGGAAACCGCGAGCTTCCAAGTCCGCGGCGAGCAGAGCGACCCGGTGCATGGTGAGGTGCATGGCGCCAGACGGTAGACGATATTCACCCGTACCGCAGCGCTACGGATCCTGGTCCCTCGAGTCGTCCCGGTCGGTAGGCCGGTGGCGTTCCCTGAACTGGCGCAGCATCTCCTCCAGCTCGTCAATCCGGTCCGTCAGCGCCGGCTCGTCGTACCCCCCGATAGCCGAGCGAGCGGCGCCCTCGGCCTGACCAGGTGCGGTCTCGACCACCCAGGGCTGGGCGAATCGGGACCGGGTCGGCAGGGGCTGCGTGGCGGGAGGCGGGGCCCGCATCGGTCGCGGGGCGGCAAGGGGCACCATCTGGTACGTATCCACCCGAGTGACAGACGCGAGCTGGCGGCTCGGTTCGGCCCACCGGACAAAGCCGCCGGCACCGGGCACACCGCGGTAGCTGGCCGGCTCGCCGCTGGCCAGCCAGGCGCCCACCGTCCGCCGGGCCCAGCCGGCGGCCGCGCTCACCAGCCACTCCAGCGGGCCCCGGCCCAGAGCCAGCCGCAGCGGCACAGCAAGAAGAAGCGCACCCACGACCAGCACGAGGTAGAGCACCTCCGGCCGGTCCGAGAACACACCGGTGGCCAGCACAATCAGGTGCGCGGTGTAGAAGGTCAGGGTCATGCTCCCGGCGGCAGCCAGCGGCCGCAGGACCCATGCGAAGAACCGGCTCCGGCACACCAGCAGCGCCAGCCCGAGCACCGCGATCGCCGAGCCCAGGGTCTGCAGCAGGTCCAGCGAGGAATGCGAGTGCGGCACCGGCAGCGCCAGCCACCACCACTCCGGCGCGGAGGTAGGAACGGGCCCCCACATGATCATGTTTAGTGCCTGGGCCGGGTTCGCCTGCGCTCCGGCCGCCTCTCTCAGCTCGGCCAGCCCACCCAGCCGGACGAGCAACACCCAAGAGGCCGACACGGCGGTCACCGCGAGCGCGAGCCCGCCGCCGAACAACCAGCCCGCCACCCGGGCCGAGCCCAGATCCAGCCGTCCGATGGCCAACCCGGCCAGCAGGTAGGGCAGGTAGGCGATGATCGGGTAGGACCCGGTCACCAGCAGTTGCGCGGCGAGCCCGAGCGGGTCGCGCAGCAGGGCGTCGAAGGTGGGGTTGGTGATAGCCCGGAAGTAGGGCAAACCGGCGTCGGACACCCAGAGCACCACCATCGGCGCCCCCACCAGCAGCACGGCCGCCAACCCGGCCAGCACCTCGCGGCGCAGGCCGAGCAGCGGCAGCGCGAGCAGGAACAGCGCGGCGTAATACACCAGGATCACCGCGGCATCGTCGGTGTAGCCCAGCCCCAGCCCGATCGCACCGATCAGCACCGCGCGCACCGCGATACCCGCCGAGGCGCTGAGCCGGCCGTGCCCGCGCACCACCTGGCGCGCACCGCTGAGGAACGTCAGGCTCAGGCCGGCGAGCAGCACGAAGGTGGCCGCCGAGCGGCCGCTCGCGATGACGGTGGCCGC
>DASWST010000290.1:0-22186 GCA_036402515.1 Pseudonocardia sp. | reverse complement strand
CGCCTCGATCGCGCGCTTCAACGAGCTCGCGGCGACGGGACGGGACCTCGACTTCGGGCGCGGCGAGCGCGCCGTGCAGCAGCTCTTCAACGGCGACGTGCGCGAGGAGCCGGGGCGCGCGAACCCGACGATGTGGCCGCTGTCTTCGGACGGTCCGTACTACGCCGCCCTGGTCACCGGCGGGACGCTCGACACCAAGGGCGGGCCGAAGGCGACGCCCGACGGCCAGGTCGTCGACGACATGGACGAGCCGATCCCGGGCCTGTACGGCGTCGGCAACTGCGTCGCGTCGCCGTCGGCGCGCGCGTACTGGGCCGGCGGCGCCACGCTCGGCCCGATCATCGCCTTCGCGTATCGCGCGGCGCAGGCAGCACACCGAGAGCCGGTCAAAGAGGAGGAGCACGCATGGCGGTAGCGACGCAGACGATGACCGACGAGCAGCGCAAGTCGGTCGCGCTCGAGTACCTTAAGGCGTTCGACAACGGCGGCGTCACCTCGACCGGGGAGAGCATCCTCGAGCTGTTCGCGCCCGACGCGCAGGTCATGTTCCCGAAGTGGGGGATCGCCAACGGCCGCGAGCAGATCGGGCAGATGTTCGGCGACGTCGGCGGGACGCTGAACGCGATCCGCCACGACTACGCGAGCTTCAACTGGATCTTCTCGGGTGGCGACACGATCGTCGCCGAGGGAACGTCCTACGGCGAGCACCAGGACGGGCCGTGGCGCGCGGGCGTGCCGGAGTGGGGGGCGGGGCGCTGGTGCGACGTGTTCGAGATCCGCGACTTCAAGATCCAGCGCTGCTTCATCTACCTGGACCCGGACTACGCCGGCACGGACACCGAGCGCTACCCCTGGCTGGCCAACCGCTGACCGCGGCGCTCACCGGGCGCTCAGGCGGCGACGGAGACGACGTACTTACCGCTGCCCTGGCCCTCGGCCAGCCGCTGGTGCACCGCCGCGACACCGTCCAGCGAGTCGATCTCGGTGACCTCGACGTCCAGCGCCCGGTCGGCGACCAGGTCGAGCACCCGGCGCAGCGCGTCGGCCGCGCTGGCCGGGGCGGCGGCGGTCAGCGAACTCATGCTGAAACCGCCGATCGCCAGGTTGCCGCCGATCAGCCGCCCGGCCGGGGGCAGCGGTTCCGGGGTGCCTCCGCCGGCGTTGCCGAACAGCACGATCCGGCCGGTCGGCGCGGCGACGGCGAGGTCGACGTCCAACATGGTGGTGCCGGACGGGTCGAGCACCAGATCCACGCCGTCGCGAGCGGCGGAGCGGACCGCCCCGGCCAACTCCGGCCCGCGCACGAGCACGGTGTCCCAGCCGGCGGCCCTGGCCGCGTCAACCTTGTCCGGCCGACCGACCACGCCGATCCGGCGGCCGCCGCCCAACGCAGGCACGAACCGCGCCACCGCGCCGCCCACCCCGCCGCTGGCCGAGTGCATCAGCACGGTGTCCCCCGGCCGGAACCGCCCGATGTCGGTGAGCAGCAGCAACGCCGTGGACAGCATCAGCGGCGCGGCCGAGGCGACCGCCGTGGACACCCCGCCGGGCAGCGGCACGACCAGCGCCGACTCGGCGACCGCCACCTCGGCCAGCCCGCCGCCCCGGGTGAACGCGGCGACCGGCTGCCCGACCGAGAACCCGGTGTTCCCCGCGCCCAGTGAACGCACCGTGCCGGCCACCTCGAGACCGGGCACGTACGGCCAGCCGGACGCGTAGCCCGGGTCGCCCCGCCGGGCCATCACGTCGATGAAGTTGATCCCGGCGTGGGCCACCTCGACAGTCAGCTGGCCCGGCCCGGGGACCGGCTCGTCGACCTTGTCCACCTGGGTTCGGTCCGGGCCGTCCGACGGCTCGATCATCACCAGTGCCCGCATCGCTACGCCTCCACCTGGGAATCGGCCGCCTTCACATCGGCCCCGTAACGCGGCAGCACGGCCCTCGCTCCCGCCGCCAACTGCCCGGTCACTGGCCGACCTCAAGCACCAGGTTGCCCCGAACCGACCGTTCCAACAGGGCGCGCACCGCCTCCGGGGTGTCCAGCCACGGGCGCACGCTGCCGATCTCCGGGTGCAGGTGCCCGCCCTGCACCAGGCGCACCAGGGTGGCCAGGTCCGCGCCGTCGGGGATGTCGCTCTCGGCGTAGCTGAACTTGCGCAGGGTGCCGCTCTCCGCGCCCGACCAGTTGAAGAAGTCCAGTGTGATCGGGGTGCGGCTGGCCTGACCGAACCAGATCAGCAGGCCGCGGGTGGCCAGCCGGGCCCACGCCTCGGCGAGCGTCTCACCGCCGACCGACTCGAGTACCAGGTCGAAGTGGCCGTCCGTGTCGCCCACCTTGCCAACCACGTCGGCGGCGCCCAGTTCGAGCAGTCGCTCGCCCCTGTCCGGTGTGGAGGTCACGGCGGTGACCAGGGCGCCCTGCGTGGCGGCCAGCTCCACCAGGTAGTGCCCGACGCCACCGGAGGCGCCGGTGAGCAACACCCGCTTGCCGGCTATCGGCCCGGCCACCCGGAGCAGCCGCGGCGCGGTCAACCCGGCCAGCGGCAGCGCGGCCGCGACCCGGTCGGAGATGCTGTCCGGCAGCAGCGCGGCCCGCCCGGCAGGCACCGCCGCGAACTCGGCCCAGCCGCCGGACTCCGGATGCGCCACCACCCGGTCCCCGACGCGCCAGTCGGCGGTGTCTGGCCCGACCGAGACGACGGTGCCGGCGATGTCCTTGCCCGGCCGCCAGCCCGGGCGGGGACGCTCGAGCAGCATCGTCTCGCCCCGGTTGATGGAGTACGCCCGTACCTCGACGAGCAGCTCACCGGGGCCGGGGGTGGGCCGCTGCGGGGTGGCCAGCTCAAGTGGGTCGCCGGGCCGTCCGGTCGGTGTCCATGCGCGCATCGTCTGCTCCGTTCGACTGCTCAGCCGTTCACTGTGCGCGACGCTATGACCGAACCCGACATCTCGAAAGAAGGCACCAAAAAGTGGCATAGGTACCCCCTGGAAACCAGCTGAGCGACTAACCCGGGGTCAGCTCAGCCGGACCGGCAGCCGGGTGAGTCCCCGGAACAGGGTGCTGTTGCGCCAGGTCAAATCCTCCGGGTCGCCGGCAAGGGCCAGCCCGGGGAACCGCTCCAGCAGCACCCGGAACGCGATCTCGCCCTCCAGCCTGGCCAGCGGTGCGCCCAGGCAGTGGTGGATGCCGTGGCCGAACGCCAGGTTGCTGGTGTCGCGCCGCACGTCCAATTCGTCAGGCCGCTCGTACCGCGCCGGGTCCCGGTTGGCCGAGCCCAGCGAGAGCAGCACGATCTCCTCGGCCGGAATCTCGGTGCCGGCGATGGTCACCGGCTCGGCGGTGAAGCGCATGGTGGCCAGGTTGACCGGGCCGTCCAGGCGCAGGAACTCCTCCACCGCGGCGGGCACCAGGGACGGGTCGGCGTGCAGTCGCGCCAACTGTTCCGGGTTGCGCAGCAGCGCGAGCATGCCGTTGCCGATCAGGTTCACTGTGGTCTCGTGGCCGGCCACCAGCAGCAGGAACGCCATCGAGACGGCCTCGACCTCGGAGAGCTGGTCGGCCTCCTCACTGGTGGCCACGATCGCGGAGAGCATGTCCTCGCGCGGCCGGGCCCGCTTGTCCGCGACCAGCGCACTGAGGTACCCGGCCATCGCCGCGGCCGCCGAGGCGCGCTGCTGAACCGGGGCGGCCGACAGCAGCGTGTTGGACCACCCTCGGAAGTCGTTGCGCCGCTCGTCGGGCACTCCGAGGATCTCGCAGATCACCGTCATGGGCAGCGGGAACGCGAACTCGTCGAACAGGTCGACGTCCTCGCCGGCGACCAGTCGCGCCGACATCGACTCGATGAGCTCCGCGGCGATCGCCTCGATCCGGGGCCGCAGCCGCCCGATGGCCCTGGCGGTGAAACCCCGGCCGACCAGCTTGCGCAGCCGGGTGTGGTTCGGCGGGTCCGAGTTGAGCATGTGCGCGCTGAGCTCCTGGCCGAACTTCACCCGCTCCCGGTCGTCGTCAAGGAGGCGGTCGAACGTCTGGTGCAGCCCGGCGCTGTCCTTGGCCAGCCGGGGATCGACCAGCGCGGCCCGCACGTCGTCGTACCGGGTGACCAGCCAGACCGGCAATCCCTGCGGCAACATCGCCCTGGTCACCGGGCGCTCCCGGCGCAGCAGCTCGTAGAGCGCGTGCGGGTCGGCCATGAAGCTGTCGCCGAGCTCGATCATCTGACCGGCCGGGTCCACAGCGGTACTGGTCATCGGTGGCGCTCCTCCTCGGAACTGGCCGGACCGGACGTACCCACGGTACGACGAGTCGGCTGGGTCCGACGACCACATTGTCGCCAGGGAGCTCAGCGGCGCGCGGAAGCCACCGAGGAAGCAGCTGTGCGGATCAGGCGTCCGGAAAGCGGGTGTCCAGGGAGACCTTCTCCCACGCCTCCAGGTCGGCGAGCTGGCCGCGCAGCTTGGCCCGGATCCGGGTCACCGCCTCGGCGCCGAGCGGCAGGCGCAGCGGCGATGTCTCGTCCCGGACGGCCAGGATGATCGCCTCGGCGGCCCGCACCGGGTCGTTGGGCTGGTCTCCGGCCGCCGCGCTGAACCGCTCTCGCGTGGTGCCCGCCGGCGTGTCCCGGTAGTCGTCGATCTGCTCGGCGAACTCCATCGAGCGGCCGTGGAAGTCGGTGCGGAACGGGCCGGGCTCGACGATGGTGACCCGGATGCCCAACGGCTTGACCTCGCCGGCCAGCGCCTCGGACATGCCCTCCAGAGCGAACTTGGAGGTGGCGTATAGCGCGTGCCCCGGGTTGCCCACCACACCGCCGACCGAGGACATCTGCACGATGTGCCCGCGCCTCCGCGCCCGCATGTGTGGCAGCACGGCTCGGGTCACCGCGAGCACACCGAATACGTTGGTGCCCAGGATCCGCTGGATCTGCTCGTCGGCGAGCTCCTCGAGTGCGCCGATCAACCCATGGCCGGCGTTGTTGACCAGGACGTCGATGGCGCCGGCGCGCTCGACCGCCTCGGCGACCGTGGCCCGGACCTGCTCCGGGTCGGTGACGTCCAGCGGCAGCCGGATCACATCGTCGGGCCCCGGGCCGGTGAGGTCCTCGAGGGCGGCGACGTTGCGCGCGGTGGCGACGACCCGGTCGCCGAAGGCGAGCACCTGTTCCGCCAGGGTGCGCCCCAGGCCGGACGAGGCGCCGGTAATGAACCAAACAGCAGTCATAGGGCCATCATCTGCTTAGCCTTGCTCAGAAGTCCAAGACCAGTTTGTGCTGAAACTCATCGCGTCTGATTATGAATAGATGGAACTGCGGCAGCTGGTGTACTTCGACGCGGTGGTCCGGCACGGCGGGTTCACCCGGGCCGCCGAGCAGCTGCGGGTGGCCCAACCGGCGGTGTCCGCCCAGATCCGCCGGCTGGAGGCGGAGCTCGGCGTGCCGGTGCTGGAGCGCACCACCCGCCGGGTGCGGCTGACCAGGGCCGGCGAGCTGGTGTTGGCCCGTGCCCGGCGCGCGTTCGGTGAGCTCGACGGCGTCCGCGACGATCTCGCCGCGCTGGCCGCCGAGCTACGCGGCCGGGTGCGGATCGGGTCGATCCAGGCCACTGGCCCGTTCGACCTGCCCGGTGCGCTCGCCGCGTTCCAGCGCCGATTTCCCGAAGTGGAGCTGTCCCTACGGTCCGGACGGCTGAGCCAGCTGGTGGCCGACCTGGACGCCGAGCTGATCGACCTGGCGATCGGTCCACTGCCGGCCGACCTACCCGCTCGGGTCTCCGGCCTGCCGCTGTTCACCGACGAGCTCGTGCTGATCACCGCGCCGGACCACCCGCTGGCCGGGCGCGGCCCGCTGCCGATGGAGGCGCTGCGCGAGGAGATCTTCGCCTGCTTGCCGGCGGGCAGCGGGTTGCGCCGGCTGCTCGACCAGGTGTGCGCGGCCGCCGGGTTCGCCGCCCGGGTGCGCTACGAGACCAACATCGTGCCCCAGGTGCGAGAGCTGGTCAGCCACGGACTCGGCGTGGCGCTGCTGGCCAGGTCGGTCGCCGAGGCGCCCGGCCGGCCGGTCGCGGTGCACCCGGTGCTGCCCGCGCCGATCGACCGCCCGGTCGGCCTGTTGCACCTGCGGGACCGGGCACTCGGCCCGGCCGCCCAGCGCTGCCACGCGTTCCTGGCCGCCTGGCCGCCCGCGCGGGACGCGGGGTAGCGCTCCTAGTCACATCAGCCTTACCCCGCGGTCGGCGCCCGCCTAGGGTCAATGGATGCATCCGGCTGTGTCGTTCTACCGCGCCCACGGATGCCGCTATCGGTTGCACGTCGATCTGCTGCGGGTCACCAGCGCGGCCTGTCGTCCCTGACGGCAGTACGCCACCCCGTCCGGTACCCCCTCAGCATCGACTCCCGGAGCATCCCTGTGACCCGTCATATCCGGCTGAACGCCTTCGACATGAACTGCGTCGCCCACCAGTCCCCCGGGCTGTGGCGACACCCGGACGACCAGTCCGCCCGCTACAAGGACCTCTCCTACTGGACCGAGCTCGCCCAACTGCTCGAGCGCGGCCGGTTCGACGGCCTGTTCGTGGCCGACGTGCTGGGCACCTACGACGTGTACGGCGGCTCCGCCGAGGCGGCCATCCGCCAAGCCGCGCAGGTGCCGGTGAACGACCCGCTGCTGCTGGTCTCCGCGATGGCGCACGTGACCGAGCACCTCGGTTTCGGCATCACCACCGCGACCGGGTTCGAGCACCCCTACCCGTTCGCCCGGCGGATGAGCACCCTGGACCACATCACCGGCGGGCGGATCGGCTGGAACGTGGTCACCGGGTACCTGCCGTCCGGTGCGCGCAACATGGGCCACGACGACCAGCTGGAACACGACGACCGCTACGACCACGCGGACGAGTACCTGGAGGTGCTCTACAAGCTGTGGGAGGGCTCCTGGGAGGACGACGCGGTGATCCGCGACCGGGAGCGCGGCGTGTTCACCGACCCGGCGAAGGTGCATCCGATCGGCCACCGGGGCAAGCACTTCACCGTGCCGGGAATCCACCTGGCCGAGCCCTCCCCGCAGCGCTCCCCGGTGATCTACCAGGCCGGCGCGTCCACCCGGGGCCGGCGGTTCGCCGCCGAGAACGCCGAGGCGATCTTCACCGCCGCCCCGACCAAGGCGCTGCTCAAGGAGACCGTGGCGGACATCCGCCACCAGCTCAGCCGGGCCGGCCGCGACCCGTACAGCGCCCGGATCTACAACCTGCAGACGGTGATCACCGACGCCACCGACGCGGCCGCGCGGGCCAAGCACGAGGAGCTGCTCGGCTACGCCAGCGACGAGGGGTCGCTGGTGTTCATGTCCGGCTGGATGGGCATCGATCTGTCCCGGTACGACCTGGACGACCCGATCGGCAACGTGCAGAGCAACGCGATCAAGTCGGCGGTCGCGGCGTTCTCCCAGGCCGACCCGGACGGGCGGGAGTGGACGGTGCGGGACATCGCCGCGTGGGGCGGCATCGGCGGGATGGGCCCGAGGGTGGTCGGCTCGGCGGCCACGGTGGCCGACGAGCTGCAGGCCTGGGTGGCCGAGACGGACGTGGACGGGTTCAACCTCGCCTACGCCACCACCCCGGGCACCTTCCAGGATCTGGTCGAGCACCTGGTGCCCGAGCTGCAGCGGCGGGACGCGTACCCGACCGAGTACACCCAGGGCACGCTGCGGAACAAGCTTCTCGGCCGGGGTGACCGGCTGCCGGACGAGCACCGGGGCGCCCGGTACCGGGTCGGCGGACCAGCCTCGACCATCCCGGAGCCGGCCACCGCCACCGCCGCCGTCGCCGGCTGAGGCTGGGGGGTTCAGCGGGAGGGCACCCCGCCCGGCTCGCCGCCGGGGTACCAGGCGTAGAGCTCCCAGAGGTCGTTGTCCGGCCCGGTGGCCGGGGCATCGCCTCCGCCTCTCGCGACCGTGTCGGATGGGTACACCGTTCGGCGGCGCTTATCGCGAACCAGCCCCGGCGCGGCGGCCGCCCCGGGGCTGGTCAGGGTTCTCCGCGTTGCTCAGCCCTCGGCGAGCTCGGCCAGCGGGTCGGTGTGCGCGGGCCGCCAGCCGAGCTGATCCCGGGCCCGCGCGGCGGTGACCCGCTGGTCCAACGCGAACGCCTCGGCGATCGGGCCCATCCGCCGCACGGACTCCGCCAGGCTCAACGCACTGACCTGGCCGGGAGCGCCGATGGACCGGGCCACCGCGGCGGCCACCTCCGCCTGGGTCGGGTACTGCTCGAGTACCCCGGCGTACACCGCCCCGGCCGGCGCCCGCAGCGCCAGCACGTACAGCTCGGCGATGTCCTCGACGTGCACCACCGACCAGTGGTTGGCGCCGTCCCCGACACACGGCACGGATCCCCCGGCGCGCCCCGGCGCGGCGTAGAACCCCTCGACCAGACCGGCCGAGCGGCCGTAGACCACGCCGGGCATCACCAGCACCGGGTGCCCACCGTTGCCGGCCCTGGCCAGCACGCGCTTCTCGTTCTCCGCCCGCCAGGCGGTCAGGCCGGGCGCCCGCAACGGCGCGTCCTCGTCCACCACGCCCTCGGTATTGCCGTACACCCAGACCCCGCCGGTGTGCACGTAGCTGCCCCGGTCGCCGAGCCCGTCCTGCATCGCCTCGCTGGCCGCCCGGTCGACCTCGGCGGTGTCCGGGCCGTAGTGCTGGCCGAGGTGGATCACCCCGTCGGCGCCGGCCGCCGTGTCACGCAGCACGGCAAGGTCGGTGAGCCCGCCGCGTACCGGCGTGGCACCCAGCTCGGCCACCACCCGGGCCGACTCGTCGCCGCGGGCCAGCGCGGAAACCTCGATGCCCTGTTTGCGCAGCGCCGCGATCGTGGGTTGGCCGAGGTAGCCGGAACCTCCCGTGATGAACACCTGCATGACTGTCCGCTCCTTCAGCTGTCGCACGTTCGCTCTTGAGATCCACGATGCGACCGGAGCGGGCTCCGCGTCCAAGACCTGTTGAGCTGCCTGTAATACCCTCAAGGCATCAGACCCGAGGGATCCGCGTCTCGCTTGACGTTTCGGTAACCCGTAGGTTCTCTGTATCGCCCGAGGCGCCCCTCGGGCTGGTGGAACAGGAGCGATCATGGGCTCGACGGTGACGGTCAACGGCGGCCAGCCACTGCACTACGTCGACCATGGCGGCGACGGGCCGCCGGTGGTGTTGCTGCACAGCTTCCTGATGGACGGGGAGATGTTCGCCCCCCAGGTCAGCGAGCTGCGCACCGAGTTCCGGTTCCTTGCGGTGGACGAGCGCGGGCACGGCGGCACGCCGGCCGACGCGCCCTTCGACTACTGGGACGTGGCCAGGGATGTGCTGGGGCTGCTGGACGAGCTCGGGCTGGACCGCGCGGCGGTCATCGGCACCAGCCAAGGTGGTTTCATCGGCCTGCGGATGGCGCTGCTCGCCCCGGAGCGGGTCACCGCGCTCGGTCTCCTGGGCACCTCCGCCGCGGCTGAGGATGCGCAGGTCGCCGACAGCTACCGGGAACTCGCCGCGACCTGGGCGGAGAACGGCCCGGTGGACCAGCTGACCGACATGGTTGTGGCGGTCTGCATGGGCGGCGTGGAAGCCGACGACTGGAAGGCCAAGTGGCGCGCCATTACCGGGCCTCGGATCACCCGGATGATGGAGACCCTGGTCAGCCGGGACGGGCTGCTCTGCAAACTGGGCCAGGTGCGCTGCCCGGTGCTGGTGCTGCACGGTTCCGCGGACGCGGCGTACCCCGTCTGCCGGGGCGCGGAGATCGTGGAGGGGGTCCCACAGGCCGAGCCGCTGGTCGTAGTTGACGGCGGCGCACACTTCCTATCCCTCACCGACCCCAGAGCGGTAAACCCCCACCTCCGCAAGTTCCTCGCCGAACACGCCTAGCCGCGAGCAGACCCGGCGCGGTCACCGGGTACTGAGTCTGTGGTGGCGGTAGTCCACGCAGGACAAGCCCGAGCCGGCAACGTGACTCCATGACCGAGTGAGCTCCGGCGTCGCTGAGCGCGAGCACCCCACGCACTCTCGAGCGCCAGCGAGCACCCGGGTAGCTCCGGTCAATCGCGCGGATCGACGCCAGGCTGATCTTGGTGCTCCACCGTAGGGCGTCAACGGCGGGAACCGCGTCCGTGAGCGCCAGCCAGCGCGCGAGGTCGTACGCGGTACGCGACGGCGTGGTGAGCAGGACCCCGTCTACGTCAGCGATCTCGTCGTCGGCCAGCCGATCGCGGTGCACTCGCAGTCCGGGCGCTCACGGAAGTTACGCCGAGGGACGACCACCTCGGCGTCGGCGTCCGCCGGCGCACACCGGGCGCCGAGCAGCACCCAGCGTCAGACCTCGAAAGACGGCCACCAACACACCACGGTTCCAACACCCAGCAAGAACGCCGTGGTCTGGTTACCCAACTGCACACGCGGCAGGTCGCGCGCGCCCAAGACCTGCCTGTTGTACAGCTCGGTAACTACCCGCACGGCCCCGGCGGCCGGCCCCCCACGCCGGCCGCCGGTCCGGGTCTAGAGGCGACCGCCGCTGGCGGTGTCGCCGGATAGGCGTTGGGCTAGGTAGACCGGAACCGTGGAGATCAGCACTAGGACGGCGGCGACCACGTTGACCACCGGGGCCTGGTTGGGGCGGAACAGGTTGTTCAGGATCCAGATGGGCAGCGTCTCCATGCCGGTGCCCAGGGTGAACGTGGTCACGATGATCTCGTCGAAGGACAGCGCGAAGGCCAGCAGGCCGCCGGCGAGCAGTGCCGAGCGCAGCATCGGGAAGGTGACCAGCCGGAACGTGGTGATGCCGTCCGCGCCCAGGTCCATGGACGCCTCCTCCAGGTCGCCGCCCATCCGGCGCAGCCGGGCCACCACGTTGTTGAACACCACCACGATGCAGAACGTGGCGTGCGCGATGATCGCGGTGAACAGCCCGAGGTTGATACCCAGGATGGTGCGGAACGCGTTGTTCAGCGCGATACCGGTGACGATGCCGGGCAGCGCGATCGGCAGCACCAGCAACAGTGACACCGAATCCCGACCGTAGAACCGGTAGCGCTGCAGCGCGAACGCCGCCATCGTGCCGAGTACCAGCGCGATCGCGGTGGCCGCGAGGCCGGCCCGCACGCTGGTCCACAGCGCGTTCAGCGCGCCCGCATTGCCGGTCACCCTGCCCCACCACTCCAGGGTGAACGCCGAGGGTGGCCAGCCGAATGAGGTGTCCGCGTTGAACGAGTTGAGCAGCACCAGCAGCAGCGGAAAGTAGATCACCGCCAGCCCCACCCCCAGTGCCCCCCAGAGCAGGTACCGGGTCGTCCTGGAAACGTTCACCGACGCCGCCTCCTACAGGTTGTCCAGAGCGCCGGTACGGCGCACGGCGGCCAGGTAGGCCAGCATGATCACCACGGGGATCAGCGCCACGGTGGCCGCGAACGGCAGGTTGTTGGCCGCGCCAATGTTGCTGTAGACCACGTTGCCGAGCATCTGGTTGGTGCCGCCCACGATGGTCACCGCGATGTAGTCGCCCAGCGACAGGGAGAACGTGAAGATCGACCCGGCCACCACCGCCGGGAAGGCCAGCGGCAGCACCACTGAGCGGAACGTGCGCAGCGGCCGCGCCCCCAGGTCGCCGGACGCGGCCAGCAGCGAGTCGGGCAGCCGCTCCAGCCCCGCGTAGATCGGCAGGATCATGTACGGCAGCCACAGGTAGGCCAGGGTGATCACCGTCGCGGTCAGCCCGTAGCCCGGGGAGTTCAGCCCGACCGGGGCGAGCACCCAATGCAGGAACCCGTTGCCGGACAGCATGGTCCGCCAGGCATACGCCTTGACCAGGTACGACGCCCACAGCGGGGTGAGCACCGCGATGACCAGGATCCGCTGGGCAGCCGGCGAGGCGAACTTGGCCATGCAGAACGCCATCGGGAAGGCGATCACCGCGTCGATCAGGGTGACCAGCGCGGCGATGCCCACCGTCCGGATGGTGATGGTCCGGTACACCGAGTCGGTGAACAGCGAGATGAAGTTGTCCAGCGACCAGCTCACCTGGACCTGTCCGGTGAAGCTGTCCACCGACCAGAACGCGGTAATGAACAGCGCCGCGAGCGCGCCAAGATAGGCCAGTCCGAGCCAGAGCAGCGGCGCGGACAGCAGCATGCCCAACCGGATCGCCGGCTTCCGGTACAGGAACGCCGCAACGGCGTGCCTCGGCGCGCTCACGGAACTGCTCAACGCACTCAGCCCTTGATCTCCGTCCACGCCTTTGTCCAGTCGGCGTAGTCCACGCACTGGGTGTCGGTCCGCCCGTCCAGGCACTGGGCGATCGGCGTGGTCCAGTAGTAGATCTTGGATGCGTACGCCGCGTCGCCCGCGTGGTAGTTGGCGCAGAAGTTCTTGTCGGAGGTCTGCTCGCACGCCTTGGCGTTCGCCGGGGCCTCCCCGAAGTACTCGGCGACCTCGGCGTTCGCCTTCGGGCCGACGATGTAGTTCATCCAGTCGTAGGCGCAGGTCTTGTGGGCGGACTTGGTGGCCACCATCCAGGTGTCCGACCAGCCGGTGGCCCCTTCGGCGGGCACGGCGGCCTGCACCGGCGCGCCGTCCTTCTGCACCTGGTTCACCGTGACCTGCCAGGCGGTGCCCACTACCGAGTCACCGTTCTTCAGCGACTGGGCTTCCTTGAGGTAGTCCGACCAGTACTCGGTGACCAACGGCCGCTGCTGCTTGAGCAGGTTCACAGCGGCCTGGAACTGCTTCTGGTCCAGCGCGTACGGGTCCTTGATGCCCAGGTCCGGCTGGTGCGCCATGAGGAACACGGCGGCGTCCGCGATGTAGATCGGCGAGTCGTAGGCGATGACCTTGCCCTTGTACGGCGAGTTCGTGTCGAACATCGGCGACCAGGAGTTCGGCGCCGGGGTCACCTTGTCGGTGCGCCAGGTGAGCAGATTGGCGCCCCAGCCGTGCGGGATGCCGTAGGCCACCCCGTTCACGCTGTTCCACGGCTTGTCCTTGAGGAACGGCTGGACGTCGGCGTAGTTGGGCACCAGCGAGGTGTTCACCGGTTCCACGTCGCCGGAGGCGATCAGCCGCAGCGAGGCGTCCCCGGAGGCGGATACCACGTCGTACTGGCCGGTCTTCATCAGGCTCAGGGACTCGTCGGAGGTACCGAAGGTCTTGACGCTGACCTTGCACCCGGTCTGCTGCTCGAACGGGGTGACCCAGTTGACCGCCGGATCGTTGGAGCCGTTCTCCGCGTAGCCGGGCCAGGCCAGCACGGACAGCTGCCCCTCCGGTTGGCCCAGCTGGGCCAGCGGCGCCAACTTGGGCGGGGTGAATCCCTGGGGGCCGGGGGCGGCTGCTCCACCGGAGCCCCCGCCGGACGTGCCGCACGCGGCCGCCAGCAGGCCGGCACAGAGCAGGCCGGCGAGCAACGGTTTCCGATTGTTCATGACAGACCTTTCGTGAGGTGCTCTTCGGATCTACCGCGCGTCCGGCACGCGGACGTTGTGCTCATGTCGCCAGCTCAGCCGCACCCGGTCGCCGGCCCGGCGCGGCCCGTCGACCGCGGTGGGCGCGCCCTCGGTGTTCTGCCGGAGCACCGAGAGCTGGCCGCCGGCGTCCAGGGACACCTCGTAGCGCATCGCCGCGCCGGCGTAGACCACGTTGCTGATGGTGCCGGTGGCGCTGGTGTGGCCGTCGGCGGCGGGCTGGCCGAGGTCGTCGTCCAGCCGGATCTTCTCCGGGCGGATGCTGTACACCCCCAGCCGGCCGATCACCGCCTCGGCGGCGTGCCCGCTGATCAGGTTCGAGGTGCCGACGAACCCGGCGACAAACGCGCTGGCCGGCTGCTCGTACACCTCCATCGGGGTGCCCACCTGCTCGATCCGGCCGTTGTTGAACACCGCGATCCGATCGCTCATGGTGAGCGCCTCGTCCTGGTCGTGGGTGACGAAGACGAAGGTGATGCCGACCTCCCGCTGCAGCGCCTTGAGCTCGGTCTGCATGGCCAGCCGCAGCTTCAGGTCCAACGCGCCGAGAGGCTCGTCCAGCAGCAGCACCTTGGGCCGGTTCACCAGCGCCCTGGCCAGCGCCACCCGCTGGCGCTGGCCACCGGAGAGCTGCGTGGGTTTGCGGTCGCCGTGCTCGCCCAGGTGTACCGAGCGCAGCGCGTCCAACGCCCGCTGGGTGCGCTGGGCCTTCGGCACCCGCTTGACCCGAAGGCCGTACTCCACGTTCTGCCGCACGCTCATGTGCGGGAACAGCGCGTAGTCCTGGAAGACGGTGTTCACGTCCCGGTCGAACGGCGGCAGCTGGCTGACATCCCGCCCGTCCAGCTCCACGGTGCCGCTGGTGGGCAGCTCGAAGCCGGCAATCATGCGCAGCACGGTGGTCTTGCCGGACCCGGAAGGACCCAGCATGGAGAAGAACTCGCCTGGTCGGATGTCCAGGTCGATGCCGTCCACCGCCAGCACGGTGTGCGGCTCGCGGCCGAACACCTTGCGCAGTCCACGCAGCCGGATCGCCCGCTCGGCGCCCGGCCCGGCGGGCGCCGGCTCCTCCCGGGGCAGCGTGGGTGCCTGGTTGGGCATCTCTGCTCTCTCCGTCCTGGGCCTTCTGTGCCACCATCCGGTGCGCGGCCCGGCCCAGAGTGACGTGGGACACGGTCCAAGCCTTAAAGATATAAGACCATATTTTATATGACAACCGGGTAAACTGGCCGCAACCCCGGCGATCCACCACCCCGTCGGGTAGAGGGAACGCGATGGTCAAGCGGATGTCGCACGGCGCGCGCGCCGCCCTGTTCGCTCCGCTGGACCAGACCGGCCGGGCCGAGGCGGTCACCCGCCGGTTGGTCGACGCGATCAGCCTGGGCCTGTTGGCCGATGCCGAGCAGCTGCCCACCGAGACCGAGCTGGCCGCCCAGTTCGGGGTGTCCACGGTGACCGTGCGGGAGGCGCTGGTCGCGCTGCGCCAGCTCGGCCTGGTGGAGACCCGCCGGGGCCGAGGCGGCGGCAGCTTCGTGCGGGCGCCGGCGGACTCACCGGTGGCGCCGTGGCGGGAGCGATTACGCGCGGCGTCCCTCAGCGACCTGCGGGACGTGGGCGACCAGTACAGCGCGATCGCCGGCGCGGCGGCCAAGCTCGCCGCCGAACGCAGCTCCGCGGAGGACCTGGCCCGCCTCGAGCTGGCCACCGAGGACATCCGCGACGCCACCGGGCCGGCCGCCTCCCGGGCCGAGCGGCACTTCCACCTCGAGGTGGCGGCCGCCGCCCAGTCCCCTCGACTGACCCACCAGGAGCTGCTGCTGCAGGGCGAACAGGGCGGCCTGCTCTGGCTGCCGATCAACCACGGCCCGAGCCGCGCCTACCCCGCGCACCGGGCCATCGTCACCGCGATCGGCCTCGGCGACAGCGAGCTGGCCCGCACGCTCACCGAGGAGCACATCCTGGACGCCATCGACCGACTGGTGGTGCTGCACCTGGAGCTGATTGATCCGTAAGCTGCGACATCCGCCTATCCCGAGGTGAGCATCGTGAACGACACGCGGACGCGGCCTGGTGACGAGGTTGTTGCGCTCGTGTCAGGCATCGTCGAAGGGGCCTTCGCCGGCCTCAAGCCGTTGCTGGCCGCCGCCGAAACCCTGCTCGCCGAGCCAGGTCCCACCACCGGTGCGGACCTGGAACAGCTGCGCCCGAAGGTGGTGGAGCAGCTCGGTGGGCTGGTCGTCGGAGCCGGGTTCATCGCCGCTCCCGGCCTGCTGGCCGACCAGGAGTTCGGCTTCGAGTGGTGGACCACGGCGGGCGGCGGCGCACCCCGGCAGCTGTTCATCAGCCTCGACCCGACCAGCGAGTACTTCCTGGACTACACCCGCCAGTCCTGGTTCACCGTGCCTCGGGACACCGGCCGGCGGCACATCACCGGGCCGTACGTCGACTACCTGTGCACCGATGAGTACACGCTCACCTTCACCATCCCGGTGCGCGCCGCGATGGGGTTCGCCGGGGTGGTCGGCGCGGATGTCTTCGTCCGCGAGTTCGAGCACGCCACCCTGCCCAAGCTGCGCGCGCTGGCCGTGGAGGAGCGCGGCCGGGCGGCGCTGGTCAACGCTCAGGGCAGGGTTGTGGTGTCCACTTCGGCGCGACAGGCCACCGGGTCGCTGGTCCGCGAGCTGGACATTCCGGCCTGGTGGACGACCGGCGAGGAGTCCACCACCCGCCCCGGGACCATGCTGCGGCGCTGCGGGGACGCGCCGATCGCGCTGCTGGTCACCGCCCACTGACCGGCTGAGCTGGGCGACGGAGGGTGGCGCTCGCCTGGTGGACGGCCAGGATGTCCGCGACCATCGCGTCCACCAACAGCCGTTGCTCGCCGTCCGCTCCGGCCGGCAGCAGGCTCCTCACCAGCCCCGGCGCCGGTTCGGCTGACGGACCCAGCTGGCGGGCCACCTCGCCGATCGCGCCGGCCAGCGGGCCGCCGGTCTGGGGCCGCCGCGGGAGCGCCGTCGCGGTCGTGGTGAGGCTGCGCAGCCCGTCCGCGCCCTGCTCGATGGCGGTCCGCTCCCGCTCGCCGGGCGCCTCTTTGCCCGTCGAGGGGGCCAGCAGATTCTGTTGCGTATTGGACGCGGCGCGCAGGCGCCGGCTGATCGCCCGCTTGTCCACCTTCCGGTAGTGCAGCGCCGACGCGACTTCACGGAGCAGCTCCCGCACGGCTTCGACGGCCTCCTCGAAGCGCTGGTCCAGACTGGGCTCGCGCACTCCGGGCACCGCGGCGAAGCCGAACAGCAGCCCGATCGCCGCCGCGAGCAGCATCAGCCCCAGGTACTCCAGCACCGCGCTTCGGAGATCGACGTGCCGGGTCGTGCTGTTGACCGCGACGCTCATGAAGACCAAGCAGCCGTTGCCCACGATCGGCTGGCTCTGCATGAAGTAGAAGCCGACGAGCAGCGCCGCGATGCCGATGGGCAGCAGCACCGCCTGCGGCACCTCGAGCAACCAGATCATCAGCGCCAACGCCGTCGCCCCGGCCAGCGCTCCGGCGACCCGCTGCCATGCCTTGGTGAGGGTGTCCCGCCACTGCGGCTGCATGATCGCGAAAGTGGCCATCAGGAAGGCCACCACGAACGGGTCGGTGGGCCGGAAGCTGGCCACCACCAGCGCCACCAGCATGCCCAGCGCGCAGCGGATGGCGTGCCTCAGCTGCTCCGAGCGCCAGTTGAACGCGCCGCGCAACTCGTTGGTCAGCCATCCCCTGCCCAGGTCCGGCGGGAGCTGGGCAGGGCTGGTGTCCCGGTCGGCGGTGGCGGCCCGGATCAGCTCGAGACCCTGCCACATGCTGTTGACCAGCTCCCGGGTGGCACCCGGCAACGCCGAAGCCCCCGACTCCCAGCGGCGGACCGGGGGCAGCGGGGTGGGCGGTTGCGCCGGCCGCAGCGCCTCGGCCAGCCGCTGCGCCTCGGCATGCGCGGCGGCGAGCAGCTGATCGATGTCCTTGCCGAGCGGACCGATGAGCAGCCGGCGACGGGAGGCGAGCACCTCCGCGGCGGTGCCATACCGATGGATCCCGTTCAGCACCGCGGTGGTCCAACGCCGGGGTCCGTCGTCGAACCAGAGCCGGGTCGCGGCTTCCTGCGTCGGGCCGGCGCCGTCCGCCAAAGCATCGGCCAGCGCGACCCGCACCGGCTCCGACGGGTCCTTCCGCCCGGACAGCAACCGCAGCGCCACTACCGCCACGACGGCCAGCGCCGGCGCGCCGAACACCTGCACGACGCTGCCCACGCCGACGGCCTTGAGCCCCAAGCTGAACACCGAGGCCATGCCCAGCCCGAGGCCCACCGTCACGTACCGCGGACCGAGCACCGGCAGCAGGCAGGCCACGAACACGATCACCACGAGCAGCCCCACCGCTACCCACGGGGCGTACTCGCTGAGCAGCCTGACCCCGCCGCTGGCCACCACCAGCACCGGGCCGAACCAGGCCAGCAGCCGCAGGTCCGCGGCCAACGACCCGCCGAACGCGGCCATCAGACAGAACATCGCGGTCAACCCGGCCAGGATGGCCGCGCTGCCCAGCCCGACCAGGTAGCCCAGCCCGCCGACCAGCACGATCATCCCGATAGGCATCAGCTGCTTCACGATCTCGGTATCCCCCTCATCCCGGGGGATCAGGATAGGTTCGCTCTACTGGTTCGACGTCTGAGGTAGCGATGCGAGCGGTTCCGGCGCCCGATCGCTGGCAGCTGGCGATTCTGGGATACGCGCTGCTCGCCGCGCTCTGCCGGCCGTTGACCTGGCCCGCGGCGGCGGCCGTGCTGGCGCCCGGGCTGGTGCTACTCGCCATCCGGGTTCGCCGGCCGGTTCGGGCGCTGCCGAAGAGCGCCCGGCCCGCGCACGCGGTCGGGCTGTGGGTAGCGCTGCTTGCGGTGTTCGGCAGCTGGGAACTCGTGGCCGGGCTGTGGGGCAACAACGCCGAGCATCCGACGGTCAGCCTGCTGCTCGATCCAGCCCTGGAGAGCTACCCCGTTCGGGCGCTGGCCTACGCGGCCTGGCTGCTCGCCGGTCGCTGGCTGGTGGCCCGGTGAGTCCCTACGCGATCATCGCCACCGGCTTCGGCGCGGTGTTCGGCGGGATGCTGGCCGTCGAGCTGCTGGCCCGATCCGGGCGAGGTCCGTTCCTGCCGGTGGCCGAAGCCCTGCACGCCGTGCTGCTGGTGCGGCTGGGCCGCTGGCTGATCATGCTTGGTTGGCTGTGGGCGGGGTTTCATTTCCTG
Source organism: Pseudonocardia sp. (assembly GCA_036402515.1). Classification (GTDB taxonomy): domain Bacteria; phylum Actinomycetota; class Actinomycetes; order Mycobacteriales; family Pseudonocardiaceae; genus Pseudonocardia. Next base: position 3,422 of record DASWST010000290.1, on the reverse strand, counting down.
GCCAGATAGCCGACACGCCCCGAGGGTGTGACCGGGATGGACCGAGGGCGCGGCCGACCGGTAAATTCTGCAATCATTGAATTGTTCGGGCGAAGGAGGACTTCCATGGCCCAAGCAATTGAGGTCCGCGACCTTGCGGTCACCCTCGGCGGCCGACGGATCCTGCACGACCTGGCGTTCGCCGTGCCTGTCGGACAGGTCACCGGATTGCTGGGGCCCAGCGGCTGCGGCAAGACCACGCTGATGCGCTGCGTGGTCGGGGTCCAGCAGATCAGCGCCGGAGAAGTCCGGGTGCTCGGGGCACCGGCCGGATCAGCACCGCTGCGCCACCGGGTGGGCTACGTGACCCAGGCCCCCTCGGTCTACGGCGACCTATCGGCGCGGGACAACACCCGCTACTTCGCCGCGGTGTACGGCGTGTCCCGCGCCGCCGCCGACCAGGCACTGGCCGACGTCGGCCTGGCTGAGCGGGCGGGCCAGAAAGTGAGCACGCTGTCCGGTGGACAACGGACGCGGGTTTCCCTGGCTTGCGCGCTGCTCGCCGGGCCCGAGCTACTCGTGCTGGACGAACCCACCGTGGGCCTCGACCCGATACTGCGCCGCGAGCTGTGGGCCCGTTTCCACGCGCTCGCCGCCGAGGGCACCACACTGTTCGTCTCCAGTCACGTGATGGACGAGGCCGGTCGCTGCGACCGGCTGCTGTTCATGCGTGAGGGGCAGTTGATCGCCGACGACACCCCCGACGCCATGCGCGCCAAGACCGGCACCGATGATCTGGAGGAGGCCTTCCTGCGCCTGATCCAGCGCGCCGAACCCGGCGAGCCGGCACGCCCCCAGCGCGAGACGGTTGAGCAGGCAGCGGCGCGATGAGTCCGCTGATCTCCCCCCGGATCACCGCCGCCACGGCCAGACGAGTGCTGACCCAGTTGGCCGGGGACCACCGCACGGTGGCCATGCTGTTGATCGTCCCGAGCGTGCTGCTGACGCTGATCAACCGGATGTACGACTCCAAGCCCGAGTTCGACCGGGTCGCGTTGCTACTGCTCGGCATCTTCCCGTTCACCCTGATGTTCCTGATCACCAGCGTGGCCATGTTGCGGGAGCGGACCGGCGGAACGCTGGAGCGACTGCTCACCACACCGATGTCCAAGCTCGACCTGCTGCTCGGTTACGGCATCGCGTTCGCCGTCGCGGCGACCGCGCAGGCGGGACTGACCTGCGCGACCGCGTACTGGTTGCTTGACCTGTACACCCCCGGCAGCGCCCTGACAGTGGTCGGGATCGCGATCTCCAGCGCGGTACTCGGCATGGCACTCGGCCTGCTCAGCAGCGCGTTCGCCACCAGCGAGTTCCAGGCGGTGCAGTTCATGCCCGCGGTGGTCATGCCCCAGGTATTGCTGGGCGGCCTGTTCGTCCCCCGGGAGCAGATGGCCGACTGGCTGGAAACGCTCAGCGGGGCGCTGCCGCTGACCTACGCCATCGAAGCCCTGAACGAGGTGAAGAAGACCGCCCTGGTGACCGACGAGCTGATCGGCGATGTCGGCGTCATCCTCAGCGCAGTGCTCATCGCGCTGACCCTGGCCGCGTCCACCCTGCGGCGGCGCGCCGGGCCGCTGCCGCGCTCCACCCGCCAGGCCCTGCGGGCCATCCCGGCCGCGGCACTCGTCATCGGCGGCGTGGTGGCGGCGAACTACTTCCTGCAAACCCGAGCCTACGTGTCCACCGACAACGCCCAGATCGACGGCGACAAGATCTCCGTCACCGCGCCCGCCGACGGCACCCTGCGCGCCTGGGACGCCACCCAAGGCAGCACCGTGCGCAAGAACCAGGTCATCGGGCGTATCGAGATGGGGGGCAGTTTCGGCCAAGCACAGCGAATGATCCGGGCGCCCTCCGATGGCACGGTGGCGCGCGACAACGTGGTCGAGGGAGCGGTTGTCCTGGCCGGGACCGAGCTGGCCGTCGCCTACGACTTGACCGACATCGTGGTGACCGCCCGGGTGGACGAGACCGACATCGACAGCGTGCGTCTCGGCCGGCAGGTCGACATCGCGGTCGACGCCCACCCCGACATCACCCTCACCGGCTATGTCCGAGAGATCCAGTACGGCACCGAGGGCGTGTTCACCGCCCAGGCCAACACCACCGCGAACTTCCAGCGGCTCACCCAGGTGATCCCGGTGAAGATCACCATCACCGACCGCAAGAACCTCACCCTGGTCCCCGGCATGAACGTCGTCGTGAAGATCCACAAAGACTGACTGAATGCGCGTCGAGATCGTCACTGAACGTGACCGGATTTAGGCCGATTCGGTGCTACTGTGACGGCGCGCACACTCGAAAGTACTAGCGGCGCCCACATCAATGTGAATCAGGGAGGCCAGCGATGGCCGGTTTGGTAATCAAGAGCCTGAGCAGCCCAGAGGAAGTTCGGCCGTTCAAGGACAGCATGGGTCAGCTCGAATTGGTCGATCTCGACCACGGGGGTGTGGGGCGCGCGACGTTCCAGCCCGGCTGGCAGTGGTCGAAGCACGTGAAGCCGATCGCCGGAACCGACAGCTGCATGGCGTCCCACGTGGGCTACGTGATCTCCGGGCAGATGACGGTCCGAATGGACGACGGCGAGGAAGCCACGTTCGACGCCGGCGACTACATGCGTTGCCCACCTGGCCACGACGCCTGGGTGGTCGGCAGCGACCCCTGCGTAGTGATCGACTGGCAGGGATTCACCGACTACGCGAAGGGCTGATCGACAGTCAATACCAGCCCCCTCGCTGAGCTCGACAACATCAGCCGCGGCTGCCGCACACCAACGTGTGCGGCTTCCACGGATTCCCCGACGCGTTCGGATCCGACCGCGGGGCACCGCCCAGCCGCTGAACGTCGAGGATCTCACCGCGCTGCTGACCTCGGCGGGGGAGCGCTGAGGTCGAGACAGTTACCGCTCCCGGACTGCGTAGGTCAGGTGGGTCACCCGCTGCGTCGGCTCCGCGCGGACCGGCTCCAGGGCAATGCGGCCCGCGTCCACGCCCTTGAACAGGCGGATTCCGGAGCCGAACAGCACGGGTGAGAGCGCGATCGAGAACTCGTCGATCAGGCCGGCGTTCACGTACTCCAGGATCGTTGCGCCGCCGCCCGCGATGCGGACGTCCCGGTCGCCGGCGGCCTCGCGGGCCTGGTCGAGCGCGGTCTCGATGCCGTCGGTGACGAAGTGGAAGGTGGTCCCGCCCGGCCGCTCCCAGGGGTCACGCTTCTCGTGCGTCACGACGAACACCGGCGTGTGGAACGGCGCCTCCTCCGGCCACGCCTGCTCGCCGGCGTCGAACATGCGCTTGCCCATCACGCTCGCGCCGGTGCGCTCGAACGTCTCCCGCACGATGTCGTTGTCGCGCCCTTCCTCGCCGCCCTCGCCGAGCTTCAGG
>DASWST010000289.1:0-33670 GCA_036402515.1 Pseudonocardia sp. | reverse complement strand
GCCGAGCGGATCGAGGGCGCCGAGGCGGCGATCCGGGCCGCCATCGAGGCCGGCACACCGCTGGGCGAGGCCCGCCGCGCCGCCGGCTACCACGACCTGCAGCGCCCGAGGTGAGCGAGTTGGCTACCGAAACCGACACCTCAGGGCTGAGCTCCGCGACCGTGCACGAAGCCGCCGGCCGGATCGGCGCGCTCCCGTCGGGGATCAAGCCACTGGACCTCGCCTGGCACCTCGTCGCGCCCGCCTTCCCGGTGCGGCTGCCGCCCGGGGACAACCTCTGGCTGCACCGCGCTGTCTACGCGGCGCAACCCGGTGAGGTGCTGGTCGTGGACACCGGCGGCGGCTTCGAGTACGGCTACTGGGGCGAGATCCTGGCCGAGGCCGCGGTGGCCAGAGGCCTGGCCGGGCTGGTCATCCACGGCGGGGTGCGGGACGCACAGCGGCTGCGCGAGCTGGGCTGGCCGGTGTTCGCCGAGCGGGTCTGCATCCGGGGCACCACCAAGGACCTGGCCGGGGACGGCGCATTCGGCAAACCGATCAACCTCGGCGGGGTCGACGTGGCCGACGGTGACCTGGTGGTGGCCGACGCCGACGGGGTGGTCGTGGTGCCGGCCGCCCGCGCCACGGAGGTGAGCGTTCGCTCGCATGAGCGTGACCGGGCCGAGGCGGAAACCATCCGCCGACTCCGCGCCGGCGAATCCACCCTGGCGATCTACGGCCTGGGCTGACCCGTGAGTGGTTAGCGTTGCTAGAGCCACGCTAACCACTCACGGGTACGGCGGCGGCGGTGGTGCTGCGGTGGTGCGGCGGTGCGGTCGGCTACCGTCGCGGTGTGGCGGCACCGGATCAGTCCGACCGGACGGGCGGCGGGAAGCCCGGGCGGCCGGTCGACGTGACCAAGGCATTCGCCCTGTGGCTCGCCAGCGTGGCGGTGTCCCTGGTCGGGCAGCTGATGGCCTACCCGGCCGCGAGCGGGATGGTCCGGGATGCGGTCCGGCAGGGCGCCGAGTCGTCCGGTACGCCGATCGGCCCGGCCGAGTTGGAGACGATCACCCGGGTCGGCCTGGCGCTCGGAGTGGCGTTCATCGTGCTTTTGGCGGCGGTGTGGGTGTTGATCGGGTTCAAGATGCGCGCCGGCCGCAACTGGGCCCGGATACTGATCACCGTGGTCACCGTCCTCGGCGTGATCTCCATGCTGACCACGGCCAACGGGTTCCGCTCACTGGCGGCGATCGTCTCGCTGGTGCAGAACCTGCTGGCCATCGCCGTGGTCGTGTACATGTACCGGTCGGAGTCGTCGGCCTACTTCAGCCGGTCGAAATCGGGCCCCCGCAAGACCGACTGGTGAGAGTTGATCACTGCTCCCGCGCCGACCTTTGGCCGCGGTTGGACGGTTACGCCAGGTCCAGGTCGAACGCGGCGTGGATGGCGGCGGTGAGCTCGAGCTCCTGGGTGGGCAACAGACGCGTCATCTCGCGCCGCGATCTCCTGGCGCCGCTCCCGCTCCAGCGCCCGGGTGACGAAGGCGGCTCTGCTGCATGTCGCTAGCGGATCAGCGCGTTCGTCAGTGCGACCACGCCGGGTGGGTCAGGTGGGCGGCCGTAGCGGGCCAGCAGTACCTGGCGGGCGGTACCGGGCAGCTGCCGGGTGCGGATTCCGGGGCGGCGGTAGGCGCGCAACGCCAGGTCGGGCAGCACGGTCATGCCCAGGCCGGCCCCGACCAAGGCCTGCGCCGCCACATAGTCGTCGGTGGTGAACCGGATCCTCGGGGTGAAGCCGGCACGGTCGCAGAGCCAGATCAGGTGGTTCCGGCAGCGCTCGCAGCCGGCGATCCAGTCCGCGTCGGCGTGCTGGGCCAGCTCGCCAGACCACTCGGCGCCGGTCGGGCCCACCAGGTGCAGCGCCTCCTCGTCGAGCAGGTCCAGTCGCAGGTCGTCCTCGGCGCCAGCCTTTCCGCTGGCCGCGCCCTCGGCTCCGTCGGCGGGGGTTGTGCCGGCTCCCTCGCTGGGGCCCTCGCCGGCCCGGTACCGGAACACCACCGCCGCGTCCACCTCGCCGGCGCGCAGCAGGGCGAGCGCCTCCGGCGGCTCCACCTCGGTGAGCTCCAGAGCGAGGTCGGGATAGGTGGCCCGCAGCCGGGCGGCCGCCACCGGGACCATGGTGCCCAGCGCCGAGGGGAACGCGGCCAGCCGCACCCGGCCGGCCCGCAGCCCGGTGTGCTCGTCCAGCTCGGCCTGCGCGGCGTCCACTCGTCCGAGGATCTCGCTGGCGCGCGCGGCGAGCAGCCGGCCGGCCTCGGTCAGCCGGATCCCTCGGCCGACGCGACGCACCAGTACCGCGCCGGTCTCCGCCTCCAGGCGAGCTAGGTGGTGGCTCACCGACGGCTGGGCGTAGTGCAACGCGGCCGCCGCCCCGGTCACCGAGCCGTACTCGGCGACCGCGGCCAACACCCGCAACCTGGTCAGACTCAGCATCTGCTCTTCTCATCCCGTGAGTGGCGAGTGGTCCTATGAGACCACGCCACTGTCGGTTCATATAGACGCCACCTATGTGTTTCTTCGAATACTGGCACTGGATTGATGTGATGTCGCCCGCCACCCTGGTCGGTATGGACATCAACGCGATCCGGGACGCGCAGCGGACGTTGGCCGAGCACCTCGACCCGACGCCGGCCTGGGGTGCGCCCGCGCTGGACGAGGTCACCGGCTGCCAGGTGGTGCTCAAGCACGAGGAGGTGCAGCCCACCGGGGCGTTCAAGGTGCGCGGCGGGCTGAACCTGCTGGCCGGCATGTCCCCGACGATGCGCGCCGCCGGCGTGGTTTCCGCATCGACCGGCAACCACGGGCAATCGCTGGCGTTCGCGGCCAGGCGGTTCGGCGCGCGCTGCCGGATCGTGCTGCCCGAGCCGGCCAACCCGACCAAGGTGCGCGCCTTGCGGGCCTGGGGCGCCGAGGTGGTGCTGCACGGGTCCACCATGGAGGCCGCCGCCGGGCACGCCATGGCACTGGCCGAGCGAACTGGCGCCAGGTTCGTGCACCCGGCCAACGAACCGGCCCTGATCGCCGGCGTCGGCACCCTGTATCTGGAGCTGCTCACCACCCACCCGGACCTGGACTACCTGTTCGTCCCGGTCGGTGGGGGCAGCGGAGCCGCGTCCGCCTGCCTGGTCGCCGACGCGGTGGCGCCGAACTGTCGGGTGATCGGCGTGCAGGCCAGTGCATCCCGCGCCGCGCACGACTCCTGGCGCGCCGGCGAGCTGCTCACCCGGCCCAACCGCACCGAGGTGGAGGGCCTGGCCATCGGCTCCGGGTACCGCGCCACCCAGGCGGTGCTGGGCCGTTACCTGGCCGATTTTGTGCTGGTGGACGACGCTTCGGTGCGCGCCGCGCAGCTGCTGCTGCTCACCCACGCGCACACCATGGCCGAAGGTGCCGGCGCCGCCTCGCTGGCCGGAGTGCTCAGCCGGCGGTCCGAGCTGGCCGGCGCGCGGGTCGGGGTGGTGGTCACCGGAGGCAACGCATCGCCCGCCGAGCTGGCCGGTGTGCTCGACGCGCCACATGTCACAGCGGCGTGACCTGCGGGTTAGTTCGATCTTCACGGTATATCGCTGGTCAGGGAACCCATTGCGGGCTATCCGCGTTTGGTCCAGTGAGGGCTGAAGAGGGTCCTGAAACCTTTGGTGTCTCTAGGAGGACACGGTGCGCACCAGCAGCAACCCCGCGTTCCGCAACCTGCCCGGACAGGGCGGGTACGCCGGATTTGATGATCGGGTCGGTGGCGCCGCCGGTGGCGCGGCCGCGTATCGCCAGACGTCTCGGCCGGCCGGTTTCGACCGGACCACCACCGATCGCCCGCTGACCATCGACGACGTAGTCACCAAGACCGCGATCACCGCCGGTGTCGCGCTGGTGGCCGGGGTACTCACCGCGCTCAGCGGCCAGTACTGGCTGGCGCTGCCCGGGTTCCTGGTCGGCCTGGTCGTCTCGCTGATCATCATCTTCAAGCAGAGCAGCAACCCCGCACTGGTGATCACCTACTCGGTGGCCGAGGGTCTCGCGCTGGGCGGTATCACCGGTGCCCTGGAGTCGTCGAGCAACGCCTACGCGGGCATCGGCTTCCAGGCCATCATCGGCACCTTCGGGGTGTTCATCGGCATGCTGGTGGTCTACAAGACCGGCGCGATCAAGGTCACCCCTCGGCTGACCAAGATGGTGATCGGCGCGATGTTCGGCGTCGTCGGCCTGATGCTGATCAACTTCGTGGTCGGCTTCTTCAACTCCGGTGGCATCGGCATCCGCTCCGGCGGCCCGCTGGCAATCCTGTTCAGCATCGTGGTGATCGGCATCGCCGCGTTCGTGCTGCTGTTGGACTTCGACATGGCCGACCAGGCGATCCGGGCCGGCGCGCCGGCCCGGACGGCGTGGTACATCGCCTTCGGCCTGATGACCACCCTGGTCTGGTTGTACCTGGAGGTTCTGCGGCTGCTCAGCTACCTCCGCCAGAACTAGTTCAAGTACGGCGCGGCGGCCCACGCCGCGCATGGATGACCCGCCGGGACCCCCCTCTCCGGCTGGAAACGCCGCGGGCACCTTCCGAACGGAAGGTGCCCGTGGTGTTTGACAATCCGGCTCGGTCAGCTCAGCCGCTCGAGGACCATGGCCATGCCCTGGCCGCCGCCGACGCACATCGTCTCCAGCCCGATGGTCTTGTCGTGCGTGCGAAGCCCGTTGAGCAGCGTGGTGGTGATCCGGGCGCCGGTCATGCCGAACGGGTGGCCCAGCGCGATCGCGCCGCCGTTGACGTTCAGCTTGTCCTCGTTGATGCCCAGTTCGCGGGCCGAGGGCAGCACCTGGGCGGCGAACGCCTCGTTGATCTCAACCAGGTCGACGTCGTCGATGGTCATGCCGGCCAGCGCCAGCGCCTTCTTGGACGCCTCCACCGGGCCCAGGCCCATGATCTCCGGGGACAGCCCGGACACGCCGGTGGATATCACCCGAGCCAGCGGGGTGAGGCCCAGCTCGGCGGCCAGGGTGTCGGAGGTGATCACCAGCGCGGCCGCCCCGTCGTTGAGCGGACAGCAGTTGCCGGCGGTGACCCGCCCGTCCGGCCGGAACACCGGCTTCAGCCCGCTGACCGCCTCGTAGGTGACCCCGGCGCGCGGTCCGTCGTCCTTCTCCACCACGGTGCCGTCCGGCAGCGTCACCGGGGTGATCTCGCGGGCGAAGAAGCCGTCCGCGATGGCCTTCTCCGCCAGGTTCTGTGAGCGGACACCGAAGTGGTCCATGTCCTCCCGGGTGACGCCCTTCGCCCTGGCCAGGTTCTCGGCGGTCTGCCCCATCGCGATGTACACGTCCGGGGTGTCGCCGCCCTCCCGCGGGTCGGTCCAGCTGTCCACACCGCCTTCGGCGAGCTTCGCGGAGCGGGCCTCGGCGTCGGCAAAGAGCGGGTTGCGGGTGTCCGGGTGCGAGTCGGAGTTGCCCTTCACGAACCGGGACACCGTCTCCACACCCGCCGAGATGAACGCATGCCCCTCGCCGGCCTTGATGGCGTGCAGCGCCATCCGGGTGGTCTGCAGCGAGGAGGAGCAGTATCGGGTGATCGTGGTGCCGGGAAGATGGTCGTAGCCGAGCAGCACGGCGACCACCCGGCCCAGGTTGAAGCCCTGTTCGCCGCCGGGCAGCCCGCAGCCCAGCATCAGGTCGTCCAGCCGGGTCGGATCCAGCTCCGGTACCTGGTCCAGCGCGGCTCGCACCAACTGGACGGTCAGGTCATCCGGGCGGATGCTGCCCAGCGACCCCTTGAATGCACGTCCGATCGGGGACCGGGCGGCCGCGACGATTACTGCCTCGGGCATGGCGGTGCCTCCTTGTGTGCACACCGCTCGGTCCGCGGCGCGACCCTTCGCACCGACCCTACTGCCCGGTATCGCCACGCGCTCCCGATTCGACCGCCGGCCAGTCGTCCGTGGCCGTCGGCTCCCGTCTAGCGCAGCGCGCTGGCCAGCTCGTCCTCGGTGGTCACCGGGCGGTCGCAGACAAATCCCCGGCACACGTACGCGGCGGCCGCCCCGTCCACCACCGGCCGGTCGGCGAGCAGCGGAACACCCGGCGCGTCCGGTTCGCCGGCCACCACCACCGAGCCACCGGGGGCGAGGCGCCGCGCGCAGCCGAGCAACGACTCGCGCTGTTCGCTGCCCTCCCCGGCCGCCGCGCCGACCACCGCGACCTGCAGCGGGCCACGCGCCGCCGCCTCCGCCACGCTCAGCCAGTTCCCGGCGAACCGGGGGTGCTTGCCGGCCAGCACGCCCACCGCCGCCACCGCCGCCTCGCTCGCCTCGCCATAGCGGCCGGCCCGCCCCGGTTCGGCCAGCACCGACGCGGTGAGCAGCGCTCCGGCCAGCGCGGAGGCCCCGGACGGGGTGGCGCCGTCGGTCAGGTCCCTCGGCCGGTGCAGCAACTCCTCGGCGTCGTCCGCGGTGTCGAAGTATCCGCCCGGCTGCTCCGGGTCGGCGAAGTGCTCCAGCGCGACGTCCAGCAGCTCCAGCGCCGCGTCCAGCCACTGCGCCGCCCCGGTCACCTGGTGCAGGGTGAGCAGACCGTCCGCCAGGCAGCCGTAGTCCTCCAGCACGCCGGCGGCGGTGCCCACCACGCCGCCCCGGGAGGACCGGCGCAGCCGCCCATCCACCCGGTGCAGCCCGAGCACCAGCGTGGCCGCGCCGGCCGCCGCGTCCACCCAGTCCGGGCGGTCCAGCGCGGCGCCCGCCTCGGCCAGCGCGGCGATCACCATCCCGTTCCACGCGGTGACCACCTTGTCGTCGCGGGCCGGCTGCGGCCGGGTGCTCCGGGCGGCAAGCAGGTCGGCGCGGGCCCGCTGCCAGCGCGGCAGGTCGGCCGGATCCGGGTCGGTGAGCAGCTGCAGCGTGGAGCTGCCGTGCTCGAACGTCCCGCCCGGTGTCACGTTCAGCAGCTCGGCCGCCCACTCGCCGTCCAGGTCGCCCAGTACGTCGCGCAGCTGCTCCGGCGTCCAGCCGTACGTCAGCCCCTCCACGCCGTCGGTGTCCGCGTCCAGGGCGGCAGCGAACCCGCCCTCCTCGGTATGCAGGTCGCGCAGCAGGAAGGTGGCGGTCTCTTCGGCCACCCGGCGGGCCAAGGCGGTGGCCCGCTCAGCGCTAGCTCCGGGGGCGGGGCGGCGGGCCAGGTGGGTGTAGACGCGCAACAGCAGCGCGTTGTCATAGAGCATCTTCTCGAAATGGGGAACCACCCAGGCGGCGTCCACGCTGTAGCGGGCGAAACCGCCGCCGAGCTGGTCGTACATGCCGCCCCGCGCCATCCGCTCGCAGGTCAGGGTGACCATCTCCACGGCCCGCGCCGAACCGGTCCGCTCGTGGTGGCGCAGCAGGAACTCCAGCGTCATGGACGGCGGGAACTTGGGCGCGTCGCCGAACCCGCCATGGGTCGGGTCGAACTCGGAGACCAGAGTGGCCACCGCGGCTTCCAGCGCGTCCGGGTCGACCACCGTCGGCGGCAGGCTGGTGGCGGCCGACTCGGCCAACCGGGCGGCGATCTGCCCGGCCGCGCCCCGGACCCGCTCGCCGTCCTCGTGCCATGCCCTGGTCACGGCGCTGAGCAGCTGCCGGAAGCCAGGCATTCCCTGGCGCGGCGCCGGTGGGTAATAAGTGCCGCACTGGAACGGCTCACCGGCCGGGGTCAGGAAGCAGGTCATCGGCCAGCCGCCGGAGCCGGTCATCGCCTGGGTTGCGGCCATATAGACCGCGTCGATGTCCGGCCGCTCCTCGCGGTCCACCTTGATCGCCACGAACTCGGTGTTGACGTGTGCGGCGGTCTCGGCGTCCTCGAAGGACTCGTGCGCCATCACGTGACACCAGTGGCAGGCGGCGTACCCGACCGACAGCAGCACCGGCACGTTGCGCTCGCGGGCCTCGGCGAACGCCTCCGGGCACCACGGCCACCAGTTGATCGGGTTGTCCGCGTGTTGCAGCAGATACGGACTGGTCGAGTTCGCGAGCCTGTTCGGCATGGCGCTCAGCCTGGCACCTCAGCGCGCCGCTCGCCGGCCTTACCGCGATTACACGCCGTGCTGGCCCGCGTACGAGCTGTGACGAGCCGCGAAATCTGGCCGGCTCGGTGGGCTTGGAGTTGGTGGCGGCGGCCTAGCTGGGTGGCGAACTGTCAGCCGAGGTGCCGGGAGACGGCCGCCCGCCCTGCTCCGGGCTCGGCCGCGCGCCCGGGACCGGTGAACTCGCCGACTCCGCCTGGTCGCGCTCCTCCGGGTCCGGTTCGAAGGACGGCGGCACCTTCCGCAGGTGCTTGTTCATCGACCGGATCAGGAAGATCAGCGCGACCAGCATGAGCAGGGTCACCACCAGCCCGATCGGCGAAGAGCCGCCGAACTCCGGGCCTTGCGCGGGTGGGTCCGGGTTCTGCCCGAGAAGTGGCTGCACCGCCACAACGGTGATCATGGTTGCCCTCTGCCTCGAAATGGTCCGCTCATGCCGAGACCCGCTCCCGGATCCCGGCGAACAGATCGTCCTCCGGTGTGGTGCTGTCTACCAGTGACCGCACCAGCTCATAGTCCTCGGTCGGCCAGATGCTGCGTTGCAGCCGCAGCGGAACGGCGAACCAACGGCTGGTCGGGTCGATCTGGGTGGCGTGCGCCAGGAGTGCCTTGTCGCGCACCTCAAAGTAGTCCGCGCAATTCACCTGAGTGGTGACCCGGTCGTTCGGGTCCGGCTTGTCCTCGGCCCAGTGCTGGAGCCACTCGGCGTAGGGGGATTCCAGCCCCTCGGCCAGCAGCGCCTCATGGAACGCCATCATCCGCTTTCGGGAGAAGCCGTGCGAGTAGTACAGCTTCAGCGGCTGCCACGGCGCGCCCCGCTCCGGGAACCGATCCGGGTCGCCCGCGGCATCGAACGCGGCCACCGAGATCTCATGGCAGCGGATGTGATCCGGGTGCGGGTACCCGCCGTTCTCGTCGTAGGTGACCAGCACGTGCGGCCGGAACTCGCGGATCAACGCGACCAGGGCGCCGGTCTGCTCCTCGAGATCGCCCACCGCGAAGCAGCCCTCCGGCAGCGGTGGTCTGGGATCACCATCCGGCAGGCCCGAGTCGACGAAGCCCAGCCACCGGTGCCGCACGCCCAGGATCGCCGCCGCGCGAGCCATCTCGTCCCGGCGGATCTGCGTCATGTTGGCGACCACTTCGGGGCTGTCCATGGCTGGGTTCAACACACTGCCGCGCTCGCCCCCAGTACACGTCACGACCATGACCTCGTGACCGTCCGCTACGTAGCGCGCACAGGTCGCGGCGCCCTTGCTCGACTCGTCGTCGGGGTGGGCGTGCACAGTCATCAGGCGCAGGGGTCCGACCATATCCTCTTCCTCGTCTCGCCGCCGGTAAACTCCAGCGGGCGGCGCGGTCATGCGGCGGCGCACTCAGGCGCTTCCTCGTCTCATTCTCCTGACAGCACCGACAACCGCGAACGCTAGGTCCAACCGAGCGCACCAGGCATTTCTTCCGAGCCACACCCGGTGGGGCGCGGAGGTGCCAGAGTGACTGCTGGGATCCCACTGAGAAGATCCTCACCGACCGCGAATCTTCAACGAGGAGTGGTCTCTTCCGGTTCGGGAACTTCTCACGGAACTCGACCGTTCGTCGAAAGACTGCGCCGAGCGGCTAGTCACCGTGTTACGGTGACATCCGCACGGCCCGGCGTCGGGTCGTGTTTTTCCATCTCAGGGCTGGTGTCCCTGGGGGCGGTCGGCCCGAGAACGTAGACCGACCCGCAAACCGCTGGTCCGGAAAGGCTGGAGGAGTGATGACCGTGACCGAGATCCAGGTGACCTGGCTTACCCAGGATGCCTACGACCGGCTCAAGCACGAACTCGACGAGCTGATCGCGAACCGGCCGGTTATCGCAGCGGAAATCAACGCACGGCGCGAGGAGGGCGACCTCAAGGAGAACGGCGGATACCACGCCGCCCGCGAGGACCAGGGTCAGCAGGAAGCCCGGATTCGCCAGCTGCAAGAGCTGCTGCGCACCGCCAAGGTCGGCCAGGCGCCGACCGAGTCCGACATTGCCGCGCCCGGCATGGTGCTCACTGTGCGTTACGACGGTGACGACGACGTGGAGACCTTCCTGCTCGGCTCGCGCGAGGAGGGCCAGGCCGGTGGCTTGGAGGTCTACTCGCCGAACTCGCCGCTGGGCGCGGCCATCCTGGGCGCCAAGGTCGGCGAGACGCGGCAGTACCAGCTACCCGACGGCGGCAGCATGAAGGTCACCCTGGAGGGCGCCGAGCCGTTCCGCGGCTGAGATTCCGCCAGCACCCCGCCGGTCGGTAGCGGCGCGACCGCCGCAGCCTGTCGGAGTCAGACCAGTTCGACCTGTCGGAGTCAGACCAGTTCGACGCGATGACCCGAGGCCCGCAGCGCATCCAGTACTTCGATGCGATGCCGCGGGCCTCGGGTTTCCGCGCTCAGCGCCACGTCAACCTCGCCGAGCGCGAGCGCGCCGGAGATCCGGGTGTGCTCCACGTCCAGCACGTTGCAGCCCAGCTCGCCGACCAGCGCGAGCAGCTCAGCGAGCGCGCCCGGGCGGTCAGCCAACCTGACCCGGGCGCTCAGGTAGCGCCCGGCCGCCGCCATGCCGTGCTGGATGACGTGCAGCATGAGCAGCGGGTCCACGTTGCCGCCGGAGAGCACGCAGACCACTGGCGGCTCGAACCGGTCCGGGTTGTCCAACAGCGCCGCGACACCGGCCGCGCCCGCCGGTTCGACGACCAGTTTTGCCCGCTCCAGGCAATGCAGCAGCGCCCGGGACATGGAGTCCTCGCTGACCGTCAGCACCTCGCCCACCAGCCCGGACAGCACCCCGAACGGGGCCACTCCCGGCTCGGCCACGGCGATTCCGTCGGCGATGGTGGGGCGGGCCGGGGTACGCACCGGGCGGCCGGCGCTCAGCGACTCCGGCCAGGCGGCCATCTCGGCGGCCTGCACCGCGACCACCCGGGCGGCCGGCGCCAGCTCGGCCATCGCCGCGGCCACCCCGGCGGCCAGCCCGCCACCCCCGGTCGGCACCAGGACGGTGCGGACCTCCGGTTCCTGCTCGCAGATCTCCAGCCCCACGGTGCCCTGCCCGGCCACCACGGCGGGGTGGTCGAAGGGATGGATGAAATGCGCCCCGGTGCGCTCGGCGAACTCGCGCGCGGCCGCCAGGGTCTCCTCCAGCGCGGCGCCGGCCAGCTCGACGTCCGCCCCGTAGCCCCGGGTGGCGGCCACCTTGGGCAGGGCGGCGCGCACCGGCATGAACACCGTGGCGGCCATACCGAGCAGCTTGGCGGCCAGCGCGACACCTTGCGCGTGGTTGCCGGCGCTGGCCGCCACCACCCCGGCGGCGCGCTCTTCCGGGGTCAGCGCGTGCATGCGCACGTACGCGCCGCGAATTTTGAATGATCCAGTGCGCTGCAGGTTCTCGCATTTGAGCTGGACCGGGCCACCCACCGTGTCGCTCAGCGCGCGGGAGTTGGCCAGCGGCGTGCGGCGGACGATGCCGTCCAGCAGCTCGGCGGCGGCCCGGATCGCGGCAAGATCGACCCAGTCGGGGGAGTAGGTGGTGCCCATCAGCGCATCCTCCCAGCATCCTCATACCGGCAACGGGTAGCCTCGAGATCAGCCGCACCCGCTTGGTGTGTCGGCGCAATCTGGGAGGACGCATGGTGGGGCCGAGTGCCGGCGGCTCGCGCTGGTCGGTCGTGGTCTCTTTGCTGGTCGCCGCCGCCATGGCGACGATCGCGTTCATCACCGTGCAACAGGCCGGTTGCCACAATCCGGGTCAGTACGTGGCCAGCGGCGACGGCTACGAGCTGATCGGCGGCTGCGTCGAGCCCAACGACCTGCCGATCGCGCCGGACACCGTGCCCGCGCCGCACCCCGCCGCCCCCGACATCCGCTCCCCCCTCCGCCCCTAACCCCTGTTCCGCGAGTCGGGTATCCCGTCAGCGCGAGTCGGTGCTCTCAGCACACTGAGTCGGGCGTTTCAGCACACCCTCAGCTTTCAGCACGCCTCAGCTCAGCACACGCTCAGGCTTCAGCACGCCTCAGCTCAGCACACCCTCAGGCTTCAGCACGCCTCAGCCGAGTGCCCGCAGCAGGTCTTCGACGAGGTCCTCTGCGTCCTCGATGCCCACCGACAGCCGCACCAGATCGGCCGGTACCTGGAGCAGGGAGCCCGCGGTCGACGCATGCGTCATCCGCCCGGGGTGTTCGATGAGAGATTCCACTCCACCGAGTGATTCCGCGAGGATGAACAGCCGGGTTGTCGCGCAGATCCGCAGTGCCTCGGCCTCGGGGTCGACCCCGCCGGCCGAGGAGACCTGGAACGAGACCATCCCGCCGAACCGCCGCATCTGCTTGGCCGCGACCTCGTGCCCGGGGTGCTCGGCCAGCCCGGGGTAGTAGACCCGGCTGACCTTCGGGTGCTCGACCAGGGCGGCCACCACCCGCTCGGCGTTGTCGCTGTGCCGCTCCATGCGCACCGCCAGCGTTTTGATCCCGCGCAGCGTCAGCCAGGCGTCGAAGGGCCCCGGCACCGCGCCGACCGCGTTCTGGGCGAACGCCAGCCGTTCGGCGAGCTCGCTGTCGTCGGTTACCAGCGCGCCGCCGACCACGTCCGAGTGCCCGCCGAGGTACTTGGTGGTGGAGTGCAGGACGACGTCCGCGCCGAGCGCCAGCGGCGTCTGCAGGTACGGCGACGCAAAGGTGTTGTCCACCACCAGCCGGGCGTCTGAGGTGTGCGCCAGGTCGGCCAGCGCGGCGATGTCGGCGATGCCCAGCAGCGGGTTGGTCGGCGACTCGCACCAGATCATCCGGGTGGACGGACGCACGGCGGCCCGGGCGGCCGCGAGGTCGGCGAGATCCACCGGGCTGTACTCGATGCCCCACCCCGCGAGCACCTTGTCCACCAGGCGGAAGGTGCCACCGTAGGCGTCGTGCGGGATCAGCAGGTGATCGCCGGGGCGCAGCGCCACCCGCAGCAGTGTGTCGGTGGCGGACATCCCGGAGCCGAAGATGAGCCCGTGTCGGCCGCCTTCGAGCGCGGCCAGGCATTCGGCCAGTGCGGTGCGCGTCGGATTCGCGCTGCGCGAGTACTCGTAGCCGCCCCGGGTGCCGCCGACGCCGTCCTGGGCGAACGTCGAGGTGGCGTAGATCGGCACGATCACCGAACCGGTGGTCGGGTCGGGGTCCTGGCCGGCATGGATCGCGCGCGTGGAGAAGCCGTTCACGATCGCCGACGGTACGCCCCACCGGCCCGTGGAGCGGAGCCGGCCGGCGTGCACCGTCACCGCCGCACGCGGGCTGTGCGCCCCGACTCGGTGTGCTGAGATCCCCGACTCGGGCTGATGGAATCCCCGACTCGCGGGGGTGGGGTTAGTGGGAGGTGTGGGTGGAGAGGAAGGTGAGGACGTCGTGTCGGGTGATTACGCCGGCGGGCTTGCCGTCGACCAGCACCAGCGCACCGTCCCCGCTGGCCAGGGCCTTCATCGCGGCGCTCACCGGTTCGCCGGCGCCGATCGTGGGCAGCGGGGCGGACATGTGCTGCTCGACCCGGTCGGCCAGCTGTGCGCGACCGGTGAACAGCGCGTCCAGCAGCTCGCGCTCGTTCACCGCGCCGACCACCTCGGCGGCCATCACCGGCGGCTCGGCGGCCACGATCGGCAGCTGGGAGACCCCGAACTCGCGCAGATAGCCGGCCACGTCGGCGACCGTCTCGTTGGGGTGGCCGTGTACCAGCTCGGGCAGCCGGCCGTCCTTCCCGCGCAGCACGTCGCCCACGGTGGCCTCGCTGGACTCCGCCGAGAGGAACCCGTAGGTGGACATCCAGCCGTCGTCGAAAACCTTCCCCAGGTACCCCCGCCCGCCGTCCGGGAGCAGCACCACGACCACCGCGTCGCCGGCTTCCGGGCCGGTCAGCGAGGCGGCCACACGCAGCGCCGCGACCGCCGCCATCCCGCACGAGCCGCCAACCAGCAGCGCCTCCTCGCGGGCCAGCCGGCGGGTCATGTCGAACGAGTCGGCGTCGCGCACGGCCAGGATCTCGTCGCAGATGTCCCGGTCATAGGTGCTCGGCCAGAAGTCCTCGCCGACGCCCTCCACCAGGTACGGACGGCCGGTGCCGCCGCTGTACACCGAGCCCTCCGGATCGGCGCCGATCACCCGCACCCGCCCGTCGGAGACCTCCTTGAGGTACCGGCCGGTGCCGCTGATGGTGCCGCCGGTGCCGATGCCGGCGACGAAGTGGGTGATCCGGCCCCCGGTCTGTTCCCAGAGCTCGGGGCCGGTGGTGTCGTAGTGGCTGGCCGGGTTGTTCTGGTTGGCGTACTGGTTCGGCTTCCACGCGCCGGGCAGCTCCCGCTCCAGCCGGTCGGACGTCGAGTAGTAGGAGCTCGGGTGCTCAGGAGCCACCGCGGTTGGGCAGACCACCACCTCGGCGCCGTACGCGCGCAGCACGTTGCGCTTGTCCTCGCTGACCTTGTCCGGGCAGACGAACACGCATTTGTAGCCGCGCCGCTGGGCCAGCATGGCCAGCCCGATACCGGTATTGCCCGAGGTCGGCTCAACGATGGTGCCGCCGGGCTGGAGCTCGCCGCTGGCCTCGGCCGCCTCGATCATGCGGAGCGCGATCCGGTCCTTGACGCTCCCGCCGGGGTTGAAGTACTCCATCTTGGCCAGCACCAGCGGGCGGAGCCCCTCGGCCACCTTGTTCAGCTTGACCAGCGGGGTGTGGCCCACCAGGTCCATGACATGTTCGGCGTAGCGCATGGGTGAATCATGCCGGGGCCACCCGGCGTCGAGTATCGCGATAGCGACATGCACCACTGAATCCGGCTGTGCGGGACCCCGGGCTAGCTCCGCATGGTCCGGCGCAGCCCCTTGCCGGGCCGCCACACCTCGATGACCAGCTGATCTCCCTCCTCGTTGAGCCCGATGCGGACCACCTCGTCGATGTCCACCCGGAAGGCTTGGCCGGGTTGCCCGCCGGTGAGCTCGTGGGTGTAGACCGCTCGGCCGGCAATCTTGGCGTCGCCCCGCCAGCTCGCCGGCGAATCTTCCGGCGCATCGACCGACGGGCTGTGCAGCGCGAGCCGAGGATCCCGAGCCAGATCCGCCCCCTTCCGGGACCTTGGCATCGAGCCGAACGTCAGCTCGCCCTCCTCGAACTCAGCTTCGATACCGCTGATCCGAGGCGAGCCATCGGCCCGCAGCGTCGCGATCGTCTTGTGCTTGCTCCTGCCGAACGCCGCGCGCACGCCCGCGGCGAACTCCGGCTCGGCCGCTTCCACTTCCGCCCAGCTCACCATGGTGTGCAGCATGGTTGCTCACCCCGACAATTCAGCCCGACAACTCAGCCCGACAACTCAGCCCGACAACTCAGCCCGACAACTCAGCCCGGCAGGATCAGGTGCAGGTCGCCGAACTCGTGCCACCGGTAGCCGGCGGCCATCGCCTCGGCGTAGGAGTCCACCAGCAGCCGCCGACCGGCCACCGCCTCGAGCATGAGCAGGTGCGAGGCGGCCGGCTCGTGCCACCCGGTGAGCAGCCCGTCCACGGTGCGCACCCCGCGCTCCGGGGTGATCACCAGATTGGTCCACCCCGCGCGGCCCGCCGGCAGGTCACCGTCGGCGGCCGACTCCAGCGCCCGGACCACGGTGGTGCCGACCGCGACCACCCGGCCCCCTTCAGCCCGGGTGGCGGCCACGGCGGCCGCCGTGGACGGCGGTACCTCGAACCACTCCGGATGCGGGCCGTCCCCGGCGTCCAGCGAGGACACCCCGGTGTGCAGCAGCAGGCCGGCCACCCGCACCCCTCGGGCGGCGAGCCGGCGCAGAACCTGGGGGGTGATCGCGCGGCCGGCGCTGGGCATCTCCGCGCTGCCCGGGGTGTCCGCGTACGTGGTGCGGTAGGCGGCCAGCGGCCACGGCGCCGAGACGTACCGGTAGCGGATCGGCTTGCCGTGCTCGGTGAGCCACGCCAGCAGCGGTGCCGGGGTGCGCAGCGAGACCACCCACAGCCGCCGGCTCGAGGTCGGCTCCAGCACGCGCAGGTGCCCGCCGCCGGCCAGCCGGATCAGCGGGTCGACCCCGGAGGCCAGCCGATCGACGTCGGAGGGTTTCCCGCCCAGCGGTCCGCCTGGCTCGCCGCCGCGCACCTCGGCGATCCATCGGGACTCGGTGGCCCGCAGCGCGACCGGATACCCGACCGCTGGTGACAGTTCCGGGGACGGTTCCAGGGTGGACAGGTGCACCTCCACCCGCTCGCCGTCGGCCGTCACGCCGGTCACCGCGGCGGGCAGCGTGTCCGAAGTGTTCAGCACCAGCAGGTCACCGGCTCGCAGCGCCCTCGGCAGTTCGGCCGCGGTCCGGTGTCGCAGCCCGTCTGGGCCGGCCACCAGCAGCCGCACCCCATCCCGGGCCAGGCCGCGCGCCTCCGCCGGGGCGGTGGCCAGCAAACCCTCCGGCAGTGTCGAGGGCAGCTCGCCCGGCGCCGGTCCGGCGCGGTCGACTCGGCACGCGGGGTCTTTTCGGCATCCGCGCTCGTTTCGGCAGGCACGCTCGACAGGCGCGCTCACGAACTCACCTCGCCGTACTCGGCGAGTTCACGAGCTAACGCTGCTGTGACATTGGGTCGCTCGCTGCGCTCGCTCACGAGCCGGCCGCCACGAGCAGCTCGCCGGCGGTGTAGCGGCCGGCCGGCAGGTCACCGTCGATCAGCCGGCGCAGGGCGGGAACCACCGACTCGGGTGTCGGCCGGTCGCTGATGTCCTCCCCGGGGAACGCGGCCGCGTGCATCCGGGTGCGCATGTCACCGGGGTCGACCGCGTACGCCGGTATCCCCGGCTCCTCCGCCGCCAGCACCCGGATCAGCTGGTCCAGCGCGGCCTTGCTGGCGCCGTAGCCGCCCCACCCGGGGTAACCCTCGACGGCCGCGTCGCTGCTGATCGCCAGCACCCGGCCGGGGCGCGGTCGAGCCGAGCGCAGCGCGGGCAGGGCCAGCTGGACCAGGCGCAGCGGCGCCACGACGTTCGTCTCCAGCATCGCCCGCAGCTCGTCCAGCCGGTACTCGGCCAGCGGCGGCAGCGGGGTTTGCCCGAGCGAGGAGGCGTTGAGCACCAGTAGATCCAGCCGCTCACCGGCGGCGGCGACCAGCTCGGCCCGGTGCGTCTCGTCGGTGACATCGCCGGGGCGGACCACGGCGTGCGGCCACCCGGCGGCGGCCACGTGGAGTTCGGTGGCGGTGCGGGCGTCCACCACGACCCGCCAGCCGGCGAGGCTCAGGTGGTCGGCGAGCGCCCGGCCCAGCCCGGTGGACGCCCCGGTGATGATCGCTGTCTGCATACCTCCACGCTGCGCGCGTGGCCGCCCGCCGCCCTCCGCCCCGGGCCCGGACCTACCGAGACCTTCGTCCTAGGTCTCAGGGCCCGACCACGCCGTCGCGCACGGCGAGCAGCGCCGCCTGCGTCCGGTCGGCCACCCCGAGCTTGGCCAGCACCGCGCTGACGTGCGTCTTCACCGTCTTCTCGGAGAGCACTAGCTCGCGGGCGATCAGCCGGTTGGACAGGCCTCGGGCGATCAGGCGCAGCACCTCCCGCTCGCGCGGAGTCAACGGGTCGACGTCCGAGGTCACCTGCCGCAGCACGGTGGCCGCGACCGTGGGGTGCAGCGGAGACCCGCCGGCGTGCACCGAGCGCAGCGCCTCGGCCAGCTCGGCCGGTCCGACATCCTTGAGCAGGTATCCGGCCACCCCGGCGCGCACCGCCGGCAGCACCGAGTCCTGCCCGGCGAACGAGGTGAGCACCACGACCTTGACCTCGGGGTGGTTCAGCCGCAGCCGGCGTACCGTCTGCACGCCGCTCATCCCGGGCAGCACCAGGTCCAGCAGCACGATGTCCGGGCGCACCCCGGCGACCAGAGCCAGGGCCTGCTCGCCGCTGGCCGCCTCGCCCACCACGGTCATGTCCGGCTGCAGTTCCAGGAAGGCGCGCAGCCCGGCCCGGACCAGCTCGTGGTCGTCCACCAGGAGCACCGTGATCGGTGCGTCGCCAGGCAGCCGGTTCATCACAGCGGTACCTCCAGCGTGACGGCGGTGCCCGCGCCGGGCGCGGTGTCGATGCGCAGCGAGCCGCCGAGTGCCTCCGCGCGCTCTCGCATGCTGGTCAGCCCGAGCCGGCGGGACGCGCGCAGCGTGCCGGGCAGGTCGAACCCCACGCCGTCGTCGGATACCACCAGGCGGGCCGCCTCGGCGTCCACCTCCAGCTCGACCGACGTCCGCGCGTCCCCGGCGTGCCGCAAGGCGTTGCCCAGCGCCTCGTTAGCGATCTTGAGCAGCTCCCGGCCGAGCGCCTCGTCCACCGGCCGGGTCACCCGCGTGCGCAGCGCGATCGGCGTGCCGTGTACCGCGCGCAGCAGGTCCACCCGGGTGCGCAGCGCGCTGGCCAGCCCGTCCCGGCCCAGCTCTGCCGGCCGCAGCGTGTCGACCAGCTCGCGCAGCTCGTCGAGCCCGAGCTGGGCCAGCGAGCGAACCCGGTCCAGCTGGCCGATCAGCCCCTCGGAGCTGGCCAGGCTGGGCGCGGTCAGCGCGTCGGACGCGGCGGCTGGCGGGGGCAGTTTGGCGGCCAGCGCGGCCGCGGTGTCGGCCGCCAGACTGAGGCTGAACAGCGTCTGGGTGACCGAGTCGTGCAGCTCGCGGGCGATGCGGGTGCGCTCGGCCACGATGGACAGCTCGCGCAGCCGCTCCTGGCGCTGCGCGGTGACCACGGCCAGTGCGGCGTGCCCGGCGAGCGCCTCGACCAGCCGCAGCGCGGCGTCCGGGAACTCCGGCTCCCCGGCTGGGTTGGTCAGGAAGATCTCCGCCACCACCTCCGCGCCGGCCAGGATGGGCACCGCCAGGAAGGCCCCCATGTCCGGGTGCGCGGCTGGGTAGCCACGGAATCGTGGGTCGGCGCGGATATCGGCCAGCCGCAGCGCCCTCGGTTCACACAGCACCGCGCCGAGCAGGCCGTGGGTGCGCGGCAGCGCGCCGATGCGAGACCAGGTCGCCGCGTCCACCCCGGCGGTCAGGAACCGCTCGAAGCCGCCCGCCCCGTCCGGCACCCCGATCGCCGCGTAGCCGGCGCCGGTCAGTTCTCGGGCGGCGTCCACCACCTGCCGCAGCATCGGCTCGACCCGCCGCTCCGCGCCGAGCCGCAGCACCACGTCCAGCAGCCGCCGCAGGGTGGCCGAGTCGGTCTCCGCCGGGGTCGCTCGGTGGTCACCCATGGCGGGACGCCTCCCTCGTTGTCCGCGCGCCATCGCGCCATCTTCGTCTGGTGAACCACGGCCGCGGGCCCTGAATTTCCCGTGCAGCCTGTCTGTAGCTATGTAATAGTGTAATCAGCCGGTCGAGGGAGGCTCGATCTGGCGGATGAGACGGAGGCCGACCATGGTCGGACGAATGCATCGGGGCTGGCCAGGACCGGGGCGAGGGCCTGGTCGCGGGCCCGGCAAGGGCGGGTGGCAGCAGGCCGACCTGCCGGACGCCGAGGACGCGGCGGCATGGCTGCGCGGGCGGCTGCCGGACGACTGGTTCACCGGCGCGCCGGAAGTACGGGTGGATCGGGAGGAGATCCTGATCGTCGGGGAGCTGCCCCCGTTGGACGAGGAGTTTTCCGACGACGACAGCGGCAGGGCCAACCGGGCCGCCGCGATCGCCGGCCGGATCAGCCGGTTCCGCGAGCAGACCCGGGACGAGCGCATCGACATCGCCCGCCAGGCCGAGCACCGGTACCGCCGCAAAGTGGCCTGGGGCGCGCGCCTTGGCGAGACCGAGGAGTTGTTCACCACCCTGTCGGTTCCGGTGATGACCCGGCTTCGCCAGCCGGAGCGGATCGTGCTGGACACGCTGGTCGACGCCGGGGTGGCGCGCTCCCGATCGGACGCGCTGGCCTGGGCGGTGAAGCTGGTCGGGGAGCACGCGGACGACTGGCTGTCCGAGCTGCGCACCGCAATGGCCAAGGTGGACGAGCTGCGCGCCCAGGGGCCGACAACCCAGGACCCGACAGCTACCTAAGTGTTGGTCAGCACGAACCAGATGGCGACGTAGTGGCACAGCGCGGCCAGCACGGTGGCCGCGTGGAAGAACTCGTGGAATCCGAACGTCGCCGGCCATGGGTTCGGCCGCTTGGTGGCATAGCAGATCGCGCCCAGCGTGTAGAGCGCGCCGCCGGCGAGCAGCAGTACCAGCGCGGTGACCCCGGCATGGGTCAACAGCTGCGGCAGCACGAACACAGCCACCCAGCCAAGCGCCAGGTAGATAGGCACTCCCACCCAGCGGGGCGCCCTCGGCCAGACCATGTTCAGCAGCACTCCGCCGAGCGCGCCGGCCCACACCACGCTGAGCACCACCACCCGGGTGGTGGAGCTCAGCGCCATCGCGGCCACCGGGGTGTAGGTGCCGGCGATGAATACGAAGATCATTGAATGGTCCAGCCGGCGCAGCCAAGATCGCGCGGTCTCATTGGACCAGGGGAAACGGTGGTACAGCGCGCTGATACCGAACAGTCCGAGCACGGTGCCCACATAGACGGCGACCGAGACCACGGCCAGCGTGGATCGCGCGCTGATTGCCGCGGCGGTGATCAAGGCGGCGCCGGCGGCCATGGAGAAAACGAAGGAACCTTGGTGTAACCGGCCCCGCAGCCGGGGCTTGGGTGGGCGCCCGTGCAGGATGTCGGCGGAGGTCCCGCTGGTCACGATCCAAGGGTACGACACCACCGCCGGGCGATGCAGAGCCCCGCGCTCGCGTCGACCAGCGCCGCGATCGGGACGACCCTCGGCGCGCCGATGACCAGGGCCGGCGGGGGCGGTGACCGGGCTCGGCGGCCGAGTGCGTGTTAGCTCACAGTCATCGGCGTACGCTCTGCGCTCGTGGGTCTGCGCAACTTGCTGTATTCGGCATACGAGCGCAAATTGCGCCGCCAGGTGGAGCGCACGGAGCGTCCGAGGCACGTGGGCGTGATCCTGGACGGCAATCGGCGCTGGGCGCGGGATGCCGGGCTGCTCGACGTGAACGACGGCCACCGGGCCGGCGCGTCCCGCATTACCGACCTGCTCGGCTGGTGCCGGGAGGCGCAGGTCGAGGTGGTCACGCTGTGGCTGCTGTCCACGGACAACCTGAACCGGCCGGGGGGCGAGCTGCGCCCGCTGCTGGACATCATCGTGGGCGTGGTCGACGAGCTGAGCGGGCCGGGTCGGCCGTGGCGGGTCCGGGTGGTCGGCGCGTTGGATCTGTTGCCGGCGGACACCGCCAGCAGGCTGGTCACCGCCGCGGCGCGTACTCAGCAGCGCACCGGAATGCAGGTGAACATCGCGGTGGGCTACGGCGGCCGGCGGGAGATCGCCGACGCGGTACGCAAGCTACTGCTGCGCCACGCCGAGAACGGCACCTCGATCGAGGAGCTCGCCGAGGTCCTGGACGTGGACCACATCGCCGAGCATCTGTACACCTCGGGCCAACCGGACCCGGACCTGGTGATCAGGACCTCGGGCGAGCAGAGGCTGTCCGGGTTCCTGCTGTGGCAATCGGCGCACTCGGAGTTCTGGTTCTGCGAGGCGTACTGGCCGGAGTTCCGGCGGGTTGACTTCCTGCGTGCGCTGCGCGACTACGGCATCCGACACCGCCGCTTCGGTTCCTGACTCGACGCCGGCACGGCTCCCTGGTGCTGCTCGGTGGATGGCCTCGGCGTTGATCCCGCTGCTCCGGCTGTTCGAGGCCGGACATGCGAGAAGGGCGCCGGACTCGAGGTCCAGCGCCCTTCCCGAAGATGACAAGCAGGCTCAGTCGTCGCTGTCGTCGTGGCCGCTGCCCGCGCTGTCAGTTGCCTCGTTCTTCTGGTGGCAGTCGCCATCGTGGCTGTCGCTGTTCTCCTGGCCCTTGGACAGGATGCCCAGCACACCTTCGATGACCGAGTTGTTGCATGCCTGGATCGGCACCTGCACGGCGCTGTCCTGGACGTTCACCAGACCAAGCTGACCGTGCGCACCGTTGAGAATCCCGCCGTCGCCTCCATCGGCGAAAGCGAGCGGGCTCACGGCCAGCAGACCGGCAGCGGCGGCCGCCACCACGATTCCAGCCTTCTTCAGCACAGTTACTCTCCTGTTCAATCGGCGGATCGCTCGACGACCGCCCTGGTTGCCAGCGGTGATTGGGGAGCCCTCGCTGACTCAATCAATATAGCGGACCTTGCCCCCGATTCAAACTCGGGAGGCCAAACTGGCCCCTTCTGTTATCGCGAAAAGGTTACGGTCACTTTCGGGTGAACTGGGAAATGGCGGACTCGAACAGCAAAAAGCCCGATGGCGGACCATTGGTCCGCCATCGGGCTCAGCCTTGCGGTCCTTCACCGGGGAGCATGCTCCGTCGAGGCGGAGCGCGTTAGCGAAGGGTTGAAAACTCAGCCGTGGGAGTCGGAGTTCTTCTGGTCGTGGGCGAGAATGCCCAGGACACCTTCGATGACCGAGTTGTTGCAGGCCTGGATCGGCACCTGAACGGTGACGTCCTGAACGTTGATGAGACCGCCCTGGGCGTGAAGGCCGTCGGCGTCGTCCTTTGCCTTGTTCTTCTGGTAGCAAGCCGCGCCGTGTTCGTGGTCGCCGCCGTTGTCGTCACCGTTGTCGTCACCGTTGTCGTGGTGGTGACCGTGGTGGTCACCATTGTCGCCGTTGCTGTAGTCGCCAGCGAATGCCAACGGGCTCAAGGCGAGCACACCGGCGGTCGCGGCCGCCAAAACAATTCCAGCCTTCTTCAGCACAGTGTTCATCTCCTGATCGAGTCTACCGACGCCGTTAAGACGACGGCCCCCTTCACGACGCCAGCGATGCTTGGGGAGCCCGCGCTGACTGGGACGAAACTACTGCGGAGTCGAGCACATACAAAACCACGTACCACTATCGTGTGACTTGACGCGTTTTGGATTGGTTATTCCTTCGTTCGAGTGACTTTACGGCACCCTGTTCGGGCAGGCGCGGCGCGCTCGTCGTCACAGCACGTGACGACCTTTCACTCGAACAGCCCATTCAGGCCCTGGCCTCCCCGACGCGGCGCGGGAGCGCGGAAGCAATTCCTCGCGGGGCGGTTTGACCGGCCTCGGGAGTACGATTCCGCGTCCGTGGATAGGAATGCGCAGGCCAGAGAGTACGTGCTGCTGGCATTGCGCTGCGACCGGCTCGCCGCCGGGCTGGTGGACGCATTCACCGGTGCGCCGGCGTTGCGCCGGCAGGTGGCGGATGAGCCCCGGCCAACCGCGGAAGCGTTGGCCGGGCAGGCCGCGCGGCTGCGTGCCGAGGTCACGTCCTTGCCAGCCGCCCCAGCCAGGGCGGATTTCCTGAATCGCCAGCTGATCGCGCTGGAATGCATGCTGCGGCGGATGGCCGGCGGAACTCCTCGGTTCCGGGAAGAGCTGCGTGCCTACTTCGACACCGAGGTCGAGCCGGGAGAGCAGGACCGGTACCGCGAAGCACACGCCGAGCTGGCCGCGATCCTGCCCGGTGGCGGCCCGCTTGCCGCCCGGATGGCCGCCTACCGCAAGGCCGAGGAGCTGCCTGCGGACCGACTGGGGCCGGCCATCCAGGCGCTGTCCGGTGAGCTGCGTGAGCTCACCCGGCAACGGATCGAGCTGCCCGTCGAGGAGGCGGTGTACTACCAGGTATCCGCCGACCGGCCGTGGAGCGCGTTCAGCCATCACCTCAGCGGCTGCCACTCCCGAGTAGTGATCAACAGCGAGGCCGGTCGGCGGCTGTCCCAACTGCCCCACCTGGTGGCACACGAGGCCTACCCCGGCCACCACACGGAACGGTCGCGGGGCCAGCTCGTCGCGACGGACCAGGAGGAGCGCCCCGAGCGCCGGGTCTTCCTGGTCAACACGCCGCAGTGCCTGATCTCCGAGGGGCTGGCCGACCTGGGGCTGACCGCGGCGGTCGGGCCGGCGTGGGGCCGCTGGACCGCCGAGGTGCTCGCCCCGCTGGGCATCCGGTTGGACGGCGAGCTGGCCGAACGGGTGGAGCGGGCGATGGTCGACCTGCTGCCGGTGCGCCAGGACGCCGCGCTGCTGCTGCACGAGCGCCACGCCGGCGTGGACGAGGTGGTGGAATTCCTGCGCCGCTGGCTGCTCGTCCCGGAGTCCCGGGCCCGGCAGATGCTGCGTTTCCTCAGCCATCCGCTGTGGCGCGGGTACACCACTACCTATGTGGAGGGCTACCGGTTGTTACGACCTTGGCTGGATGCGCGTCCGGCCGGGCAGCACGCATTGGATCGGGTGCGCCGGTTGCTCGACGAGCCGCTCACACCCACTGCTCTTCGGGACGAATTGGGCCGATCTCTAGCAGCACAAGGAAGTCCAGGCATGAAGCAGATGTGAACGCTGCGTAAGCAGTTTCGATCATGCTCTCGTCCTACGGTTGACGCTGCGCGACGAGCGGTAGCCCAACCCGGTATTCGGCCTCCTCGGATCACCGAAAGTATGCGCGTTGTGTTGACCCAACCCGGCCTCTCGCCGGTAGCGTTTGCAGTGGCGGGCCGTATCCGATGCGGGCCGCCCGGGAGGCCCTGATCGTGGCTGTCACGAGCACGGGGGGGCCGGCACCCGGCCCTCGCGGCCGTGGTGGAGGGCGTCTATGACGCCCGAGGCCACGTCCGAACAGGGTCGGCCGGCCCACCACCAGTGCGGGCGCGGTGCCGTGCCCGCGAGGGAGAAGCCGTGACCGCACGACGTCCCGCCTCGAGCTCGTCCCCGACCGCCGCTTCCAACGGTGCGACCGGGGTTGTCACCACCTCCGCCGACGCGCCGGTTCGCCGCTCGCAGTCGGGTACCTGCTGCTACGTCCTCGACACTTCGGTTCTGCTGTCCGATCCCTGGGCAATCACCCGATTCGACGAGCACGACGTGGTGCTTCCGTTGGTGGTTATTTCCGAGCTGGAGGGCAAGAGGCACCATCCGGAGTTGGGCTGGTTCGCCAGGGAGGCATTGCGCCTGCTGGACGACCTGCGCATCCGGTACGGGCGGCTGGACACCCCGGTTCCGATCGGCGAGGGCGGAGGCACGGTCCGCGTCGAGCTCAACCACACCGACCCGGAGGTGCTCCCCTCCGGCTTTCGCACCGACAGCAACGACAGCCGAATCCTGGCCTGCGCGCTGAACCTCGCCGCGGAGCGCCAGTTGAGCGCGGAGCGCCAGTTGAGCGCTACGGAGGAGGGTGACGCGCCCGGTGCGGGCGTGGTGCTGGTTACCAAGGACATGCCGCTGCGGGTCAAGGCGGCTGCCGTCGGATTGCTCGCCGACGAATACCGGGCGCAGGACGTGGTGCCGTCCGGGTGGACCGGTCTGGCCGACGTGGAGGTGGCCTCCTCGGAGCTGGTTGATTCGCTGTTCCGGGAAGGCTCGATCGACGTGGAGGGCACCGAGCTGGCCTGGGTGCGCGAGCTGCCCTGCCACACCGGGCTGAAGTTGGTCGGCTCCGGCACGTCCGCGCTCGGGCGGGTGGGGGCGGACAAACGGATCCGGCTGGTCCGCGGCGATCGGGAGGCGTTTGGGCTGCACGGCCGCTCCGCCGAGCAGCGCATCGCACTGGACCTGCTGCTCGACCCGGATGTGGGCATCGTGTCGCTGGGCGGGCGAGCCGGCACCGGCAAGTCCGCGCTCGCGCTGTGCGCCGGACTGGAGGCCGTGCTGGAACGCCAGCAGCACCGCAAGGTGGTGGTGTTCCGCCCGGTGTACGCGGTCGGCGGTCAGGAGCTCGGCTACCTGCCGGGTAGCGAGAGCGAGAAGATGGCGCCCTGGGCGCAGGCGGTGTTCGACACGCTGGGCGCGCTGGTCAGCTCCGAGGTGGTGGAGGAGGTACTGGCCAGGGGCATGCTTGAGGTGCTGCCGCTGACCCACATCCGAGGGCGGTCACTGCACGACGCCTTCGTGATCGTGGACGAGGCGCAGTCGCTGGAGCGCAACGTGCTGCTCACCGTGCTGTCCCGGCTAGGCTCCGGGTCCAGGGTGGTGCTGACCCACGATGTGGCACAGCGGGACAACCTGCGGGTCGGCCGGCACGACGGGATCGCCGCGGTGATCGAGAAGCTGAAGGGCCACCCGCTCTTCGCACACGTCACCCTGGCCCGCTCGGAGCGCTCCGCGATCGCCGCCCTAGTCACCGAGATGCTGGAAGGCGACGTCGCATAGTGGCGTAGCCGCACGGCCCCAGGTGGCACTTGTCGCGGGAATAGGACGCGACAAGTGCCACCTGTCGTGTCTTCTTCCCGCGACAACTGCGGGTCACGGGCGGGGGGCTCCTTCGGCGAAGCCGGAGGGTGACTGGACGCCAAGGACCGCGTCGGCGTGCAGCTCCCCCAGGGTCCGGGCGCCGGTGTAGGTGCACGCCGAGCGCACCCCGGAGCAGATCTCGTCGAGCAGGTCCTCCACGCCGGGGCGCAGCGGGTCCAGCATCATCCGGCCGCTGGAGATGCCCTCCTCGAACAGTGCCTTGCGCGCCCGGTCGAACGCGCCGTCGCCCCGGGTCCGCGCGGTGACCGCCCGCTTGGACGCCATCCCGAACGACTCCTTGTACTGCGCTCCGCTCGCGTCCCGCATCAGGTCGCCGGGGGACTCGTAGCTACCGGCGAACCACGAGCCGATCATCACCGCCGACGCGCCAGCGGCCAGCGCGAGCGCCACGTCCCGGGGGTGGCGCACCCCGCCGTCCGCCCACACGTGCCGGCCCAGCTCACGGGCCGCCGCCGCGCACTCGGCCACCGCGGAGAACTGCGGGCGGCCGACCCCGGTCATCATCCGGGTGGTGCACATCGCGCCGGGGCCGACGCCGACCTTGACGATGTCCGCGCCGGCCGCGATCAGGTCCCGCACCCCGTCGGCGGTGACCACATTGCCGGCCGCCACCGGCAGCGCTCCGTCGCCGGTGCCCACCGAGGCCCGGACGGCGGCCAGCGCGCCGAGCATCTTCTCCTGGTGGCCGTGCGCGGTGTCCACCACGAGCAGGTCCACCTCGGCCTTGACCAGCGCGTCGGCCTTCGCGGCCACGTCACCGTTCACGCCGACCGCCGCCGCCACCCGCAGCCGCCCGGCCGCATCCAGCGCGGGGCGGTAGATCTCCGCGCGCAGCGCACCGAGCTGGGTGAGGATCCCGGCCAGTTGGCCTGCTTCGTTGAGGGCGAGCGCGACCCGCTCCGGGCGGTGCTGCAGCGCGTCGAACACCTCTCGCGGCGCCGCGTCCAGTGGCAAGGTGACCGGGTCGGGCGCGAGTACGTCGGCCAGCCGGGTGAACCGGTCCACCCCGGCGCAAGCCGCTTCGTCGACGGTGCCCAGCGGCCGGCCGTCCTCGTCCACAACCACCACGGCGTCGTGCGCGCGCTTGGGCAGCAGGTTGAGCGCGTCGGCGACGGCCTGGTCGGCGGTGAGCACCAGCGGGGTGTCCCACACCGGGTGCCGCGACTTCACCCAGGCGACGATGTCGGCCACCGCCTCGGGGGCGACGTCCTGGGGGAGCACGGTGAGCGCGCCGCGCCGGGCCAGCGTCTCGGCCATCCGGCGGCCGGCCACGGCGGTCATGTTCGCCGCGACTACCGGTACCCGGGAGCCCGAACCGTCGGCGGTGCTGAGGTCCACGTCGAACCGGGAAACCACCGATGAACGGCGGGGCACCAGGAAGACGTCGTCGTAGGTCAGGTCGCGGGAATGGCTGTCATGGCCAGGGAGGAACCGCACGAGTAGCTAAGCGTACGCGTCCGAGCCCGAGCAGGGTTACCCGAGCGGGTTGTCAGCGCAGCAGCGCGCGGACCGCGTCGATGGTGTCCGCGTCGGCGGCGGTCTTGTCCGGGCGGTAGCGGAGCACCCGGGCGAACCGCAGCGCCACCCCACCCGGGTACCGACTGCTGACCTGCACCCCGTCCAGCTCGATCTCCACCACGTAGTCCGGCGGGAGCCACACCACGTGCCCCTCGTCGCGCAGCGCTCTCGCGGAGAACTGCTCGGTCTGCCAGGCCAGCAGCTCGTCGGTCATCCCCTTGAACGTCTTGCCCACCATCACCGGCGGGCCGCCCTCCGGGTCCCGGGCGCCCAGGTGGATGTTGGACAGCTTGCCGGTGCGCCGCCCGTAACCCCACTCGGCGGCCAGCACCACGAGATCCAGCGTGTGCACCGGCTTGACCTTCTGCCAGGACTTGCCGCGCCGGCCCGCCGCGTACGGCGAGTCCAGCGCCTTCACCATGACGCCTTCGTGGCCCAGGTCCAGCGCCTCGGCCAGCACGGTGGCGGCCTGCTCGGCCGACGCGCCCACCACGCCGGGCATCCGCAGCGTCCCGGCGACCTTGTCCAACGCGGTCAGCCGCTCGCGCAACGGCGCGTCCAGCAGGTCCACCCCGTCCAGGTGCAGGCAGTCGAAGAACCGGGGCCGCAGGACGCCGGAGCTGGCGTTGCTCATGGTCTCCTGGAACGGGCGGGGCCGGCCGTCGTCGGTGAGCGCCAGCGACTCGCCGTCGAGCACCACCGAGTCGCAGGGCATCGCTTTCGCCAGCTCGACCAGCTCGGGCACCTTGTCGGTGATGTCGCGCAGGCTGCGGGTGAACACCCAGACCTGGTCGCCGTCGCGGTGCACCTGGATGCGCGCGCCGTCCAGCTTGTACTCGACGGTCACCCCGCGCCCGGCGCCGGCGGTCAACTCGGCCACCGCGCCGTCCAGCGTCTCCGCCGGGGAGGCCAGCATCGGCCGGACGCCCCGACCGACCCGCAAGCGGAACGCGCGGAGCGCCTCGGTCCCGCCGGCGAGGGCCGCGCGCGCGGTGACCGGCAGCTCGCCGGACAGCATCAACGCACGCCGGACCAGCTCGACCTCGACCCCGGAAGCGGCCGCCACCGCGTCGGTGAGCACCCCCTCGAGGGCGCCCTGGCGTAGCTCGCCGGTGAGTAGCCTGCGCAGGAAGTGCTGCTCCTGCTCGGTGGCCGCGCCGAACAGCTGGCCGAGCAGCTCGCCCCGGCGGCGCGCCGAGCCGGCGCCGGTGGCCGCCCCGAGCTCGGCGAGCAGCCGATCCACCTCGATGATCGCCAGGGACGCCTCGGCGGCGGGCGGCGCGGCGAGCGCGGCCAGGGTGCGCCACCCGGTGCCCAGCCGACCTTGCCTCGGCTCCCCGGCCAGCCAGGCCACCGCCGGCTCGACCTGCCTGGCGTCTTCGGCGGCGAGCGCACGCAGCAGCGCGGCCATGGCCTCGACCTTGGCCTTGCGCGACCGGGTGCCGCCCACCGTGGCGGACACCGCGACCAGCTCGCCGAACAACACGCGACGATCCTGCCACCCGCCCCCGACAGATTCGCCGGACCGCTCACGGCCGCGGCGAGGGTGCGATCCGTGCCACAGACCCGCTGTAGCCGGCACAGGGTTCGGAACCCCTGTGCGAGTTGCGACAGGCCGCTCCGGGCGCTCCGGGCGCTCCGGGCGCGCTGGGCGCGGTGGTCAGGTGGCGTTGACGCGGGTCATGGCTAGGACGTCCAGGGCCTTGTCGAGTTGCTCGGCGGTGAGTTTGCCGGACTCAACGTGCCCGCGCTCGAGCACGACCTCGCGGATCGTCTTGCGCTCCTTCAGCGCCTGCTTGGCGATGGAGGCCGCCTCCTCGTACCCCAGGTAGCGGTTCAGCGGGGTGACCACCGACGGGGAGGATTCGGCGAACTCGCGCAGCCGGTCCACGTCGGCCTCCGCGCCGGCCACCACCTTGTCCGCCAGCAGCCGGGACACCGCGGTGAGCAGCCGCGCCGACTCCAGCACGTTGCGCGCCATCACCGGCATCATCACGTTCAGCTCGAAGTTGCCCTGGGTGCCGGAGAAGCCCACGGTGGCGTCGTTGCCGATCACCTGGGCGGCCACCATCATGGTCGCCTCGCAGATCACCGGGTTGACCTTGCCCGGCATGATCGAGCTGCCCGGCTGCAGGTCCGGCAGGTGCACCTCGGCCAGCCCGGTACGCGGCCCCGAGGAGAGCCAGCGCAGGTCGTTGGCCACCTTGAACAGCGAGACCGCCGCCGCGCGCAGTCCACCGGACGCCTCCACCAGGCCGTCCCGGGAGGCCTGCGCGGCGATGTGGTCGGGCGCCTCGACGAGCACGTCCAGCCCGGTGGCGGCGCGCAGCTCGGCCACCACCGACCCGCCGAACCCGGGCGGCGCGTTCAGCCCGGTACCCACCGCGGTGCCGCCGATGGGCAGCTCGGCCAGCCGGGGCAGGGTGTCCCGCAGCCGCGCCGCGCTCTGCTCGACCTGAGTGGCCCAGCCGCCGGCCTCCTGGCCAAGGGTGATCGGCACCGCGTCCATCAGGTGGGTGCGGCCGGCCTTCACCACCTCCCGCCAGTCTTCCGCCCTGGCCCGCAGCGCCCTGGCCAGGTACTCCAGCGCGGGGATCACGTCCTTGGCCACCGCCTCGGTGGCGGCCAGGTGGATGGTGGTCGGGAAGACGTCGTTGGACGACTGGGAGGCGTTCACGTGGTCGTTGGGATGGACCTCGGCACCAAGCGCCCGGGTGGCCAGGGTGGCGATCACCTCGTTGGCGTTCATGTTCGACGAGGTGCCCGAACCGGTCTGGAACACGTCCACCGGGAAGTGCTCGTCGTGCTGCCCGTCGGCCACCTCGTCGGCGGCCGCCGCGATCACCTTGGCCATCTCGGCACTCAGCGTGCCGTCCCGCCCGTTCACCCGCGCGCAGGCCGCCTTGACCAACCCCAACGCCCGGATCTGTGCCCGTTCCAGTCCACGCCCGGAGATCGGGAAGTTTTCCACCGCCCGCTGCGTCTGGGCACGCCACAGCGCGTCCACCGGAACGCGCACCTCGCCCATCGTGTCGTGTTCGACCCGGAAGTCAGTCATGCCGCCAGTCTGGTCCGATTCGTCGCGCCTGTCCGGGTGGAGTCGGTCACCTGAGTACCTGAACCACGTCCCCCACCGCCAGATTGGCGAAGAACCGCCTCGCCGCGCCGTCCGACAGGTGGATGCAGCCGCTGGACTCGGCCCGCAGGCTGCCGGTGTGGAACGCGATGCCGCCGTCCGCGAAGAACACCGAGTACGGCATCGGGGCGTCGTCGAACTCCCGGGACAGGTGGTCCTTGTCCTTCCAGAGCACCCGGTGGGTGCCGGTCGGGGTGCGCTCGCCCTTCTTGCCACTGGTGATCGACACCGGGCCCAGCACCACCCGGCCGTCGTTGACCAGCCAAGCCTGCCGGGTGGACAGCCGCACGCAGGCGCTCACGTTGCCCATGCAGGGCACGCCCTTGACCACCTTCGGCGGCGGGGGCGGCGGGGGTGGCGGCGGGACGAGGATCAGCGGGTTGCCACCGGGCCCGGGGGCGGCGGAATGCCCTGGCGGCGGAGCCGGCACGACCGGCGGCGGCAGCGGTGCGCCTTGGCTCAACACCGACTCGGCGGCGGTGCGCTGCGCGGCGGCCAGGTTCTGCCGCGACTGCAGCAAGGATCCGGTGACGGTGCTGGCCGCCGAGACGGCCACCACCAGCGCCGCCAGCACCAGACGGTTGATCATCGACATCCTTCACGCCGGCCGGGCTCGACTCGAGCCGGCGACGGCCACTCCCTCCAACTGGAAGACGCCTGAGTGGGCAAAGAGATGCAGATGGTAACCAGTGCAACACCATCGGGTGGTGTTCGGGTCATGGGATGGGGGGCAGCTCCGGATCGCCCTCGGTGAGGTGCTCGATGTCGTAGTTCACCGACGAGTACGCGCGCAGCTTGGTGAGCCGGTGATAGCCGTCGATCATGCGCACCGTGCCGGACTTGGACCGCATCACGATCGACTGGGTGGTGCAGCCGCCCGGGGTGTAGCGCACGCCCTGCAGCAACTCCCCGCCGGTGACCCCGGTCGCACAGAAGAACACGTTGTCCCCGGAGACCAGGTCGTCGGTCTCCAGCACGCGGTCCAGGTCGTGCCCGGCGGCCAGTGCCTTCTCCCGCTCGGCGTCGTCCTGGGGCCAGAGCCGGGCCTGGATGGCGCCGCCCATGCACTTCAACGCGGACGCGGCGATGATCCCCTCCGGGGTGCCGCCGATGCCCAGCAGCATGTCCACGCCGGTGCCGGGGCGGGCGGCGGAGATGGCGCCGGCCACATCGCCGTCGGAGATGAAGTGGATGCGCGCGCCGGTGGCGCGCACGGTCCGCACCAGCTCCTTGTGTCGGGGCCGGTCCAGGATGCACACCGTGACGTCGTTCACGTCGATCGAACGGGCCTTGGCCACCCGGCGCACGTTCTCCGCGACCGGGGCGGTGATGTCGATGGCGCTGGCCGCCTCCGGGCCGACCGCGAGTTTCTCCATGTAGAACACCGCTGACGGGTCGAACATCGCGCCGCGCTCGGACACCGCCAGCACGGCCAGCGCGTTCGGCATGCCCTTGCTCATCAGCGTGGTGCCGTCGATGGGGTCCACCGCGACATCGCACTCCGGGCCGCTGCCGTCGCCCACCTCCTCGCCGTTGAACAGCATCGGAGCCTCGTCCTTCTCGCCTTCCCCGATGACCACCACGCCGCGCATCGACACGCTGGAGATCAGCTTGCGCATCGCGTCCACAGCGGCCTGATCGCCGCCGTTCTTGTCTCCCCGGCCGACCCACCGACCGGCCGCCATCGCGGCCGCCTCGGTGACCCGGACCAGCTCCATCGCCAAGTTGCGGTCGGGCGCTTCCCGTCGCCGTTCGATCGGCTGCGAAGTGTCCATATCGGTAGATCCTGGCAGATCAGTTCGCGGGTTGGGTGTGACGTGGGCGAACAGTGACGAGTCGGACGCCCCGAGCTCACCGACGGCGCCGCGCGCCGGCCCGCTGGACCACCGCGCTCCCGCTCGCTACCGAGGGCAGACAATGGGGCGGTGAGTACCTCGCCCGACCGCTCCACGAACCCACCCTCGGCAGACGCCCCGGTGCCCCCGCCGGACCGGGTCGAGGGCGAATCCTCGAAGCAGGTGACCGCTGAGTCGGCCGCCGCGCCGGCCGAGAGCATTCCGACCGAGGGCGCTGAGGCCGAGCCCGCGCCAGCCGGGGCGCCGGCGCCGGCGAGGACGGCCAGGGCGACCACGACCCTCGGCGCGGGGCCGAGGGACATGCTGATCTCGATGCTGATCCTGCTGCCCATCGTCGGGTTGATGGCGTTTCTGGGGCGGGGCTGCTCGTTCAGCCCCGGCGCCCCGACCATGGACCCGTCCGCGATACCCACGGTGGACACCCGACAGGCCCTTGGCGCGGCCGCGCGGCAGGTCCCGTTCCCATTGCGGCAGCCGGTGCCGCCGGGGGGCTGGCGGGCAAACGTCGTCGACCAGCGCAAGGCGCCCGGGGACGCCAGCGCCGTGCGGGTCGGCTGGATCACCCCAGCCGGCCGGTACCTGCGGCTGGTGCAGACCACCGCCGAGGAGGGCGCGCTGGTCGCGGCGGAGACGGGGGGCCCGCCGGGTTCGGCCGCCCCCGTCCAGGCAGCGGGGCTGACCTGGGTGAACTACACGGGCGCCAACAACGAGCAGGCCTGGGCGTACCGGGCCGACGGGGTGGAGTGGCTGATCACCGGGGACGGGATCGTGCCGGAGTTCCAGATC
>DASWST010000288.1:0-11581 GCA_036402515.1 Pseudonocardia sp. | reverse complement strand
CGAGCGGTGATCCAGTTGCATCGCATCGGGTCGTGTGAAGGGAGGGGCCGATACCGCTGTTGTATCGGCGCCGACGACAACGCAGCGAGGCGCCGACTGGGCACCGCGCAGCAGAGCATGCATTGTTCAGGGCGCTCCTAGACCGACTCGGGCAGGTCGCGTGCCGGCCGGTCCGATCCCGCGCCGGCCCGAGCCCGCCCGCTGGGCACCTCGCGCGCCAGACCGGTCACCTAGATGTCCAGCAGGCCCTCTGGCGGGGTGAGCACAACCCGGCCGGCCGCCAGGTCAACCGTGGGCACGATGTCGCGGACGAAGGGCACCAGCGCCTCGGGGCCGCCGTCGCGGTCGACGACCAGCAGTTCGCCGGCCGGGCCGTGCACCACATCTCGCACAGTCCCCACCGGCGCCCCGTCGGCGAGCTCGGCCCGCAGTCCGATCAGCTGGTGGTCGTGGAACTCGTCCGGATCTTCCGGCGGCGCCAGTTCGTCCGCCGACACGGTCAGCATTTCGCCACGCAGCTCCTCGGCGGCCGTCCGGTCGGTGACCTCTTCCAGCCGCAGGAGCAGCGCACCCCGATGCCAGCGGGTGCCGGCTACGGTCAGCTTGCGACCGGTACCCAGCTCGAACACCGCGCCCAGGGCGAACCGCTGCTCCGGGGCGTCGGTGCGCACCACGACGCTGACCTCGCCGGTCAGCCCGTGCGGTCGTCCGATTCGGCCGACCATCAGCGTTATCCGCTCGGCCACCTCAGGCTCAGCGATCGGTGTCGACCACGTCTACCCGGACGCCCCGACCACCCACGCCGCTGATCACGGTGCGCAGCGCGGTGGCGGTCCGCCCGCCCCTGCCGATCACCTTGCCCAGATCGTCCGGGTGCACCCGGACCTCCAGCGTGCGGCCCCGCCGGGTGGTGACCAGCTCCACCTGGACCTCGTCCGGATGGTCGACGATGCCACGCACCAGGTGCTCGAGAGCGTCGACGAGGGCACTCACGCGATCTCCTCACTGTGCCCGGGGAGCCGGCCGGAGCGCGGCGAGGCCACCGAGGGTGAGCTCGCCCGCTCGGTCACGCGACCTCCAGCGCCGCTACATGCCGTGGAGAGTTGACACTCTGGTTCACTGCCCGCCCTCAGCGTTGGCCGCACCGGCCTGCGCCGAGGACTCGGGCTTCGACTCGGGCTTCGACTCGGGCTCGGGCTCAGCCTTCGCCTCGGCCTTGGGCTCAGCCTTCGCCTCGGGCTCGGGCTCGGGCTCGGCCTTCGCCTCGGGCTCGGGCTCAGCCTTCGCCTCGGCCTTGGGCTCAGCCTTCGCCTCGGCCTTGGGCTCAGCCTTCGCCTCGGCCTTGGGCTCAGCCTTCGCCTCGGCCTTGGGCTCAGCCTTCGCCTCGGCCTTCGCCTCGGCCTTGGGCTCGGCGTCCTTCTTGGGCCTGGGCTCGGACCTCTTCCTCGCGGTGGTGGCGTCGCCGGTCACCTCGCCGCCGGCCTCGGCCAGCGCGGCGTTGAACCGGGCCAGCCGGTCCACCGGCGGTGCCGGCTGACGCAGCGTGCCCTCGGTGCCGGGCAGGCCCTTGAACTTCTGCCAGTCGCCGGTGATCTCCAGGATGTTGCGCACCGGGTCGGTCGGCTGGGCGCCAACGCCGAGCCAGTACTGGGCGCGCTCGGAGTCGACCTCGATAAAGCTCGGGTCGCTCTTCGGGTGGTACTTGCCGATGGTCTCGATCGCGCGGCCACTGCGACGGTTGCGCGCGTCGGCCACGACGATCCGGTAGTACGGAGCCCGGATTTTGCCGAGCCTCATCAATTTGATCTTGACTGCCACGGGTGTAGCTGCTCCTCGCGGATCGTGTTGTTGCTCATTCAGGTCATAGACGACCGAGCCGGCGACACCCGCGTGGGGAACGGACTGAACCAGCTCGATATCTACCACGGCGCGGGGAGAGGGTCCGGCCACGGCGGTCAGCCGACCATTGTGCCAGATACTCCACGTGGGCGGGTCACCAGGGCGCGCGGCAGTCAGCCGGCGACGAAGGGGCGCACCGCGACGCCGCGTGCGGTCAGCTCGTCGTGCACCGAGCGGGCCATCTCCACCGCGCCGGGGGTGTCCCCGTGCAGGCACAGCGAACGCGCGCCGACCTTCAGCACCGTGCCGTCCACCGCCACGATCTCCCCGGAAATGGCCAACCGCACCGCCCGCTCCACCACCTCGGCCGTGGAGCCCAGCAGCGCACCCGGCTGGGACCGGGGAACCAGGGTGGCCTCGGGGGTGTACCCGCGGTCCGCGAACGCCTCGAAGACCGGCTCCAACCCGGCTCGCTCGGCGGCCGCGAGCAGCTCAGAGCCGGGCAGCCCGAGCACCGGCAGCACGCCGAACGCGCGGACCCCGTCCGCTATCGCGGCGGCCTGACCGGCATGCCGCACCGCCGTGTTGTAGAGCGCACCGTGCGGCTTGACGTACCCGACCCGGGTCCCGGCCGCCCGGGCACACGCCTCCAGGGCGCCGATCTGGTAGAGCACCTCATCCGCCAGCTGGCCCGGCTCCACGTCGATGAACCGCCGGCCGAACCCGGACAGGTCGCGGTAGGACACCTGCGCGCCGACCACGACCCCCTGCTCAGCGGCCTTCACGCACACCCGCCGCATGGTCGAGGCGTCCCCAGCGTGGAATCCGCACGCCACGTTGGCCGAGCTCACCACCTCGAGCAACGCGTCGTCGTCGCCCAATCGCCAGACGCCGAACCCCTCGCCCAGGTCAGAGTTCAGATCAAGTTCGGTGCTCATCGCTCGCCTCCGGGTTTCACATTGGCACCCCGAGCAGCACGAGCAGCAGCGCCACCGCCGGGAGCAGGTTGTTCAGCTGGTGGGCGATGATGCTGGCGCCCAGGCGTCCGGTGAAGAGCCGCGCCAGGCCGATCGGCACCGCGATGATCAGCAGCAACGGCGTCCTGGTGAACTCGAAGTGGGCCAGGGCGAAGCACAGCGTGGTCAGCCCGAAGGTCCACCAGCGGCTGGCCACATGCCGCTGCACCGCGCCCCACAGCAGGCCGCGGTAGACGATCTCCTCGCAGATCGGCGCCACCAGCCACACCACCAGGAAGACCCCGATGGCCAGCGGCACCGGGAACCGCTGGCCGTCGAACAGCTCGGCCACCGCCGAGTTCGCCTGCTCCGGCCCCACCACCCGGGACCACAGCGCGGCGGCCGGGATGGTCAGCACCAGGCCGCCACAGCCGAAGGCAAGACCCCGGGTGAGGTCCGCCCGCTCGAACCGCAGGCCGAGGTCGATCCGAGGACCGTTGCCGCGCAACCAGGTGGCCAACAGCGCCACCCCGGCGGCGAGCACGGTGGGCACGGTCAGGCTGAGCAGCAGCATGGCCGGCGGCGGGGAGCCGTTGTCCGAGCCCACATAGGGCAGCACCAGCAGCAGCGACGTGCCTAGGAACACCGCCTCGACCAGCAAGTATGCGCCGAGGCCCCAGCGGTGCGGCGGCCGAGCCAGCGGCGCGCCGGCCGGCGAACCCGGTAGTACGGCGGTGGGCGGCAGGCCGGCCGACTGGTTCAGACCGGCCGGGGAGGCCAGATCGTTCGGAGTTGCCAGGCCGACCGAAGGCGCCAGGTCCTCGGCGGGAGCCAGGCCGCCGGCAAACTCCTCCCGGGGACCGGGAATGGCGGGCAGTTCCGATCCGGCCGGCAGCGGCTCCCACGGTTCACGAACCGCCTCCGGCGGACCGGATGTACTCACACCCACCTCCTGGATTATCTGCCCGCGACGCTACCCGGCAGGCGGCGCGACCGCCGTCGATCAAGTCCCGGGCGCGCCCCGCACGGCTCAGCCGCGCCCACCGCGAGGCGGCCTACGGCCCGCTCCGCTGGGTGACCGGCCGCCCGCGCAGCAACACATAGCTCGGCTCGTGCAGCGTGTTCAGGTCCGTGCGCGGGTCGGCCGGGTAGACGATCAGGTCGGCCGGGTCACCCGGGAGCAAGCCGGGGCGGCCGAGCCAGTCGCGGGCGGCCCAGCTGGCGGCGCCGAGCGCGGCGGCCTCGGACATCCCGGCTCGGTGCAGCGCGAGAACCTCGTCGGCAATCCGGCCGTGCTCGATGCCGCCGCCGGCATCGGTGCCCGCGTACACCGGGACGCCGGCCTGCACCGCGCGGCGGACCACATCGTCGGCGCGGTCGTAGAGCGCCCGCATGTGCGCGGCGTAGGACGGGTACTTGCTGGCCGCCGAGGCGATGCCGGGGAAGTTCTCCACGTTGATCAGGGTGGGCACCAGCGCGGTACGCCGCTCGGCCATCTCCGCGATCAGGTCGTCGTTCAGCCCGGTGCCGTGTTCGATGCAGTCGATGCCGGCTCGGATCAGCCCGTACAGCGCGTCGGTGCCGAACACGTGCGCGGTCACCCTGGCCCCGGCCGCGTGCGCCGCCGCGATGGCCTCGACCAGCACGTCGTCCGGCCAGAGCGGGGCCAGGTCGCCCTCCCCCCGGTCGATCCAGTCGCCAACCAGCTTCACCCAGCCGTCGCCTGCCGCCGCCTGCGCGGCCACCTCGTCGGGCAGCAGCGCCGGGTCGTCCAACTCCACCGCGAGGCCGGGAACGTAGCGCTTGGGGCGGGCCACGTGCCGGGCCGCCCGGATGATCACCGGCAGGTCGGTGCGGCTCTGCAGCGGCCGGGTGTCCAGCGGTGAACCGCAGTCCCGAACCAGCAGGGTGCCGGCGTCCCGGTCGGTCTCCGCCTGCTCCACCGCCTCGTCGAGGGTGGTCGCGCCCTTGGCGCCCAGGCCGATGTGGCAGTGCGCGTCCACCAGGCCGGGGACGATCCACCCCCGGTCGGCCAGGGTCTGGGCGCCCGGGATGGGCTCGGCGCTGATCAGCCCGTCAGCGGTGATCCACAGCTCCGTGTCGCGCTGCTCCGGGAGCAGCACGCCGCGGATGCGGTAGGGGGTCACTTGGACTTGGGCAGCTTCAACCGGGACGGGTCGAACCCGGCGGGAAGCTGGTCCAGCCCGGCCAGGCCGGGCGGCAGCTCGTTCAGCCCGGGCGGCATCTTGGACAGATCAGGCAGCGCGGGCAGCCCGCC
This sequence comes from Pseudonocardia sp., assembly GCA_036402515.1. GTDB lineage: Bacteria > Actinomycetota > Actinomycetes > Mycobacteriales > Pseudonocardiaceae > Pseudonocardia. Next base: position 6,508 of record DASWST010000288.1, on the reverse strand, counting down.
GCGGGGGCGGCCCTGGCCGACAGCCCGGCCCTTGCCCTTCGCGTTCTTCTTGCCCTTGCGGGTCTTGGACCGACGTCCGCCACCGCCGAAGCCGAACTGGCCGGCCATCTGCTTCATCATCTTGCGGGCTTCGAAGAAGCGGTTGACCAGGTCGTTGACCTCGCTCACGGCCACCCCGGAGCCCTTGGCGATGCGCAGCCGGCGGGACCCGTTGATGATCTTCGGGTCGTCCCGCTCGGCCGGCGTCATGCCCCGGATGATGGCCTGCAGCCGGTCCAGCTGGCGGTCGTCGACCTGGGACAGCGCCTCCTTCATCTGCGCGGAGTTGCCCCCGGGAAGCATGCCAAGCAGGTTGCCGATCGGGCCCATCTTGCGGATCGCCAGCATCTGCTGGAGGAAGTCCTCCAGGCTCAGTTCACCGCTGGTGATCTTACTGGCGGTGGCCTCCGCCTGCTCGGCGTCGAAGACCTGTTCGGCCTGCTCGATCAGGGTGAGCACGTCGCCCATGCCCAGGATCCGGCTGGCCATCCGGTCCGGGTGGAAGACGTCGAAGTCCTCCAGCTTCTCGCCGTTGGAGGCGAACAGGATGGGCTCGCCGGTCACCTCGCGGACGGACAGCGCGGCACCGCCGCGCGCGTCGCCGTCCAGCTTGGTGAGCACCACGCCGCTGAACCCGACACCGTCCCGGAACGCCTGCGCGGTGGCCACCGCGTCCTGGCCGATCATGGCGTCGACCACGAACAGAACCTCGTGCGGGTTGGTGGCGTCGCGGATCGCGGCGGCCTGCGCCATCAGCTCGGTGTCCACACCCAGCCGGCCGGCGGTGTCGACGATCACGGTGTCGTACTGCTTCTCGACGGCGTGCTGGATGCCCCGGCGGGCCACGTCAACCGGGTCGCCGACGCCGTTGCCCGGTTCGGGCGCGAACGTCGTCGCCCCGGCGCGCTCGCCGACGATCTGCAGCTGGGTGACCGCGTTCGGCCGCTGCAGGTCGCAGGCCACCAGCAGCGGCGTGTGGCCCTGGCCGGCCAGCCATTTGGCCAGCTTGCCGGCCAGCGTGGTCTTGCCGGAGCCCTGCAGGCCGGCGAGCATGATCACGCTCGGGCCCTGCTTGGCCAGGTTCAGTCGCCGGGTCTCCCCGCCCAGGATGGCGACGAGCTCCTCGTTGACGATCTTGACGACCTGCTGGGCCGGGTTCAGCGCGGCGGAGACCTCGGCGCCCTTGGCCCGTTCCTTGATCTTGGCCACGAAGCTACGCACCACCGGCAGCGCCACATCCGCCTCGAGCAGCGCGATGCGGATCTCCCGGCAGGTGGAGTCGATGTCGGACTCGGAGAGCCGACCCTTGCCGCGCAGGTCGCGCAGCGCGCCGGTGAGGCGCTCAGAGAGGGTGTCGAACACGGTGACTCATCGCTCCAGCTCGTCGTTCCGGATCGGGCGGCCGTACGCTCGCCGACGATCGGGCCTTGTCTAGCGAGCCTAGACGAGGGACCGAGGGGTCCGCTGGCGCCGGTGGGTGGATCCGGGCCTCCGGGGGACCGGCGCGAAGGTTATCCGGCGGCTCGCTCGGCGGGCGCGTCGACCTCGCCGGCGGCCGGCCGGGTGGGTAGCTCACGGGGTGGCTGACCAGTTGGCCCGGCGGGCAGCTCACCGGATCGCTGGCCGACCGATGCCTCGGCCGGCTCGGTGTCCAGCACCAATCCGTACCGCGCCCGGCGGCGGTCCAGCAGGATGACCCGGTGCCAGCCGCGCGGCTGGTGCCCGGCCCGCAGCCGCGCGACGAACGCCGCGCCCAACCGCGCGTGCCGCTCGAAGCACGAACGGCGCAGCACCCGCCCCCTGGCGCGTTGGCCGCGCCTGGCCTCCGCCGGTTCGGCGTGCACCCATACCAGGTACGGGCGGCGCCAGGCGAGCATGGCCAGGGACACCAGTGCGACCCGGCTGAACGCCCCGGTGGCCGGCATGTGCACGACCACCGGGCCGAGCGTGCTGAGCACCGCCAGCACGATCTGCACCCGGTGCCACAGGTGCACCAGCCCCCGGTACCACCGGTACGGCGTGCCGTCCGGCAGCTTGGCGCGCAGCCCCTCCCGAATCGGGTCCGAGTCCAGCACCACGGCACCGCGCGCGGCGATCGGCCGTCGGGCCAGCATGCTGCTCTTGCCGGCCCCCGGAATGCCCGCGACCAGCACAAACGACCGCCTGGGCACACTCAGGACGGCCGGGCCGCCATCCATCACCGTCACCTTGGCTGAACGGTTGGGGCGGCTCAATCGTTCCGCCGGGCGGCCCGGCCGATCGGGTGCGAAAGTAAGGCTGATGCAAGATATTGGCAGTAGGACCAAGGCTCCCGAGGAGAGGAAAATCGTGTCCGAAGTACTCCCTGCCCGATCTGTCCTACGACTACGGCGCGCTCGAGCCACATATCGCGGGCGAGATCAGTTCGACGCGTTCCGCGCCCATTTCCAGGCCAACGCACTGGCCATCCAAGGCTCCGGGTGGTCCATTCTGGGCTGGGACTCCCTCGGCCAGCGCCCGCTGATCTTCCAGCTCTACGACCAGCAGGGCAACGTGCCCGCCGGGGTCGTCCCACTGGTCCTGCTGGACATGTGGGAGCACGCCTTCTACCTGCAGTACCGCAACGTGAAGGCGGACTACGTGACCGCCTGGTGGAACGTGGTCGACTGGTCGGACGCGGCCGCCCGGTTCCAAGCCGCCAGTAGCCAGACCCCCGGCCTGATCACGCCCTGAGACAGGGTGAGGCTTCGCCGAGCTGGACACCACGCCGGACTCATCGGTGTGGTGTCCAGCCGAAGGGCCGAGCCGAGAAGGGCGGTCAGGAGTTGGCCGCCTCCAGCACCGCCTGCTCGATCTTGCGCCGGACCGGCCGGGGCAGCGATGTCTCGCCGTCCACCTCCACCAGGCAGAACGAGTCGACCACCGAGGAACCGAGGGTCTCCACCTTGGCCCATCGGACGTCCGCCCCGCAGCTCTCCAGCGCGACCGCGACCCGGTGCAGCAGGCCGATCCGGTCCGACCCGCGCAGCTCAAGCACCACCGCGCCGGTCGCTTCGTCGTCGAACCAGAGCACCCTCGGCGGCACCCGCTCCTCCAGCCCGACCGGGCGGGCATAGTCCCGCTCCTTGCGGGCCAGCGCTTCGGCCAGGTCGAGGCTGCCGTCCACCACCCGGATCAGGTCCTCCCGCAGCACCGCCGGGTCCGGCATGCGGCCGAACCGGGGTGAGACGGTGAACGTGTCCACCGCGATGCCCTGGTGCGAACGCAGCTCCGCGACGTGCACCTCGAGCGAGTGCAGCGCCAGCACGCCGGCCGCCACGGACAGCGAGCCCGGCAGGTCAGGCAGCGCCACCAGCACCTCCGACGGCTCGTCCGGGCTGGCCTCCCGGTCCCGGGCGCCGCCGGCCGAGGGCCGCACGCTGATCTGCGGTCGGCCGGACGCTTCGGCGCGCGCGACCAGTTCCCGGCGCAGCTCGTCCAGCGGCTCGGGCTGGGGTATCGGCTCACCGATCATCGCCGCCCGGCACCGCCGCACCAGCCGGTCGATCAGCGCGCGCTTCCACGGGCTCCACACACCCGGCCCAGTGGCCAGCGAGTCCGCCTCGGCCAGCGCGTGCAGCAGCTCGAGCAGCTGTGCGTCGCCGTCCAGGGTGCTGACCACCCTGGTCACCGTGGCCTCGTCCTCCGGGTCCCGGCGGGTCGCGGTGTCCGGGAGCAGCAAGTGGTGGCGGACCATCGCGGCGAGGGTCAGCACGTCTCGCTCGGGCAGCCCGAGGCGGCGGCCGATCTGCGTGCCGAGGCCCTCCCCCACCACCGAGTGGTCCTCCTCGCGCCCCTTGCCGATGTCGTGCAGCAGCGCGCCGAGCAGCAGCAGGTCCGGGCGGGCCACCCGGGTGGTCAGCCGGGCCGCCTGGGCACAGGTCTCCACCAGGTGCCGGTCTACCGTCCATACGTGCGCCCGGTCCCTCGGCGGCAGGTCGCGTACCGCGCCCCACTCCGGAAACAGCCGGCCCCAGAGCCCACCCCGGTCCAGCGCCTCCACCACGTCCACCAGCGGCCGGCCGGAGCCCAGCAGGGACAGCAGCTCGGCCACCGCCGCGCGGGGCCACGGCATGCGCAGCTCCGGAGCGGTGTCGGCGAGCCGGGCCAGTGTGCCGGCGGCGATCGGCAGGCCGGTGCGCGCGGCGGTGGCTGCCACCCGCAGCACCAGCGCTGGGTCCTTGGCCGCCGTCGCGTCCCTGGCCAGCGCCACCTCGCCGTTGTGCTCGACCACGCCCTCGTCCAGCGGTCGGCGCACCGGTGCTCGGCGCAGCGCGGCCAACCCACGTCGGGGCAGCGCGGCCCGGGCCGCCCGCAACGCCACGTCCACCGCGTAGCCGACCGTCCTTGCCGCCCCGGACAGCGCCCTGGCCAGGTCGAACCGGTCACCCATCTCCAGCTGTGCGGCGATGTCGTCGGCGTCCTGGGCGCGCAGCACGTCCCGGTTCCGACCGGCCAGCCGGTGCAGCTCGGTGCGCACGTCCAGTAACAGCAGCCGGGCGGCCGCGACCTCGGGCCCCGGCCGGTCGATCAGCTGCGCGGCGGCCAGCGCGTCGAGCAGGTACACGTCCCGGAGCCCGCCTCGGCCGTTCTTCAGGTCCGGCTCCACCCGGTGCGCGACGTCGCCATTGCGCTCCCACCGCGCGGTGGTCAGCTCCACCAGCTCGTCAAACCGGGTGCGGATGCCGGCCCGCCAAGACTGCCGTACCGCCGAGTTCACCTTGTCGAACAGCGCCCGCTCGCCGGCCAGGTGCCGGGCCTCGAGCAGACCGAGCGCGGCGCGCAGGTCGGTGGTCGCCACCTCGACCACCTGCCCGGGGGTGCGCACCGAGTGGTCCAGCCCGATGCCGGCGTCCCACAGCGGGTACCACATCGCCTCGGCCAGCCGGTCCGCGTCCGGCCGCCGGTCGTGCACCATCACCAGGTCGAGGTCGGAGTAGGGCACCAGCTCCCGGCGGCCGAGCGCGCCGACCGCGATCAACGCCACCCCTTCGGTGAGGCCGATCGTGGCCGCCCGCGAGGCCAGCCAGAAATCGTGCAGGTCGACCAGGGCCCCGCGCAGTGCCTCCGGCGCCAGCCTGCGCTGCCCCGGGCCCGGGTGCAGCAGCACCGCCCGTGCCCGAACGAGATCGTCGGCGATCCCCGCCGTGGTGCTCATCGACGTGTCCTCAACCCGCTCAACCGCCGGAGGTGGAGACCCTCAGAGCGCGTCACTGCCGCGTTCCCCGGTGCGCACCCGGACCACCGTCTGCAGGCTGGTCACCCAGACCTTGCCGTCGCCGATCTTGCCGGTCCGCGCGGCGGCAACCACCGCGTCCACGACCTTGTCCGCAATCTCGTCGTCCACCGCGACCTCGATCCGGACCTTCGGCACGAAGTCGACGTTGTACTCGGCCCCCCGGTAGACCTCGGTATGCCCCCGCTGCCGGCCGTAGCCGGAGGCTTCGCTGACTGTCATGCCCAACGCCCCCTGACGTTCCAGGGCGCCCTTCACGTCCTCCAGCACAAACGGCTTGATGATCGCCGTGACCAACTTCATCGGATCACGCCTTTCTGTCCCGGCCCCCGGCTGTCCGCGAGACCGCCCCCGATTTCACGACCGGCCAGCGGCGCCGTGGTTATCACCGCGCCAGCCCGTCATGAAACAGCGCCGGCCCCGGCGTCATCACTATCACCAGGGCGGCGCTGTATTGCCTCTTCACCGGCAATGGGTGGATCGCGGTCACCCGATGGCACACCGCGATCACCCCATCTCCTCGATTAGATGGCGTCCGAGCCACGTTCCCCGGTGCGCACCCGCACCACCGTGTCAACCGGGCTCACCCAGACCTTGCCGTCGCCGATCTTGCCGGTGCGGGCGGACTCCACCACGGCGTCCACCACCTTGTCCGCCATGGCGTCGTCGGTGACGACCTCGATCTTCACCTTGGGCACGAAGTCCACCGAGTACTCCGCACCCCGGTAGACCTCGGTGTGGCCTTTCTGCCGGCCGTAGCCCTGTACCTCGCTGACCGTCATGCCGAGCACCCCGATCTGCTCCAGAGCGCCCTTGACGTCCTCCAGCACGAACGGCTTGATGATCGCCGTGACCAGCTTCATGTCCGCTCAGCCTTCCTTCGTGACGGTCGCGGCCGAGTTGGTGCTCACCTTGTCGTCCCCGCCGCCGCTGATCGTGTGCTGGCCCAGCCCGCCGGCGGCCCGGCCGCCGAGCGTGGAGAAGTCGTAACCGGTCTCCGCGTGCTCGGCCTCGTCGATGCCGACAGTCTCGGACTCTTCGTCCACCCGGAAGCCGATGGTCTTCTTGATGATGGTGCCGATGATGAACGCCATCACGAACGAGTACAGCATCACCGCGCCGGCGGCCACGATCTGGCGGCCGAGCTGGGTGAAGCCGCCGCCGTAGAACAGCCCGTCCTCGCCCAGCGCCGCCGCGTTCACGCTCTTGGTGCCG
>DASWST010000287.1:0-1817 GCA_036402515.1 Pseudonocardia sp. | reverse complement strand
CCTGACGCCCGAGGAAGGCTGTACGACGTACGACGAGATGGAGGCCCAGACCGACCTGGCCTTTCTCAGCCGGGCCGGGCGCCGCGTCGTGATCGCCGACAGCTCCAAGATCGGCCGAGTGACCTTCGCCCGGATCAGCCTGCTCCCGGGGGTCACCGACATCATCACCGACCGGGGCGCTCCCCCCGACCAACTCGACGCTCTACGTCGCGCCGGGGTCCAGGTCACCGCCGTCTGACCACCGGCAACCGTCACCAGGCGCCGAAGTTGCCAATCCGGCCGGGATCAGGTCTTCAAGTTGGTGAGGAAATGCCAGATCAGCGTCTGGGCGGTGGCGGCGGGTGGGACGACGCCGGTGCCTGGCCAGCGGTGCGCCAGGCCGTCCCAGCGGACCAGGGCCACTCGGCCGCTGCCCCGGCAGGGCGTCCACTCAGTGACGGTTGCCGGGCCCACTGTGGTGGTTGACGGGACGCCGACGCAGCCGTTGACCGAGCGCCAGTCGGCCGCGGTGGCCGGAGCGGTGGCGCCGCCGATCGGCACGTGTCCGGGCGCGGCGTGCGGGTCGCCGTTGCCGTAGCCGATCAGTACTGGAAGTGGTGGCCGGCCGGCCGGACAGCGGGCCGGTTGGGCGGTCCCGTAGGTTGCGACGCCCGTGATGCCGGGCAGCGCGCAAGCAGCGGTGAGCGCGAGGCGGCCGCCGTTGCTGTACCCGACGAGGTAGACCCGGCTCGGGTCGACCGGCGCGTGCTTCTCGATCGCTGGGACCAGAGCTCCCAAGAACGCGACGTCGTCCACTTGTAGCCTCGCGGCCCCTGCGCAGCAACCCGTGCGGGCGTTCCAGGACCGGTCGATTCCGGCCGGGTAGGCGAGGACCGCGGAGCCGTTCGCGGCCAGCCCGGCGAAGCCCGTGCGGACCAGTTCCTGGGCCGGCGTGGTGTTCCGGCCGTGCAGGACAACGACGAGCGGGACCCGCCGGCCCGTGTGCGGGGTGAGCACGATCGCCGTCCGCAGCCGACCTCCGGAGGACAGCTGCACCATCCCTGGGTTGCTCCCAGCCGAGGCCGAAACAGCAGCCGCCGGTAGCTTGGCCGGCCCCCAGACGGGCACCGCGCCCGCTGCTGCCACACCGATATGCGGCCCGCCTCTGGCCGAGAGCGCCGCCGGAACCGCAGCCGCAAGCGCCAACAACGCAAGCAAGACAAGGCCGCGGCGGAGCAGGGATGTCACGACCGGCTACCTGCCAACCCTGGAGGCGCCCCAACAGGCTCTGGATCCAGCGGCCGGGGGTCCACTCGCAGCGAGAGCAGTGTGCCGAGCGCCAGCAGGCCCACCGACAGCGCGAACGGCACCTGCCAGTTGCCGGTCTGCTCGACGAGGAACCCGAAGACGATCGGGGACATGATGCCCGCCACCCCGAAGCCTGTGTTCATCAGCCCGCTGGCCACTCCGGCGTGGTCGGGGGCGATGTCCATCGGGATCGCCCAGAGCGCCGAGTTGGTCAACTCCAGGAAGAAGAACGACACCGTCAGGCTGATCGTCACCAGCACCAGGTCGTGCACCAGCAACGACGGGATCAAGGCCAGCATCGAACCGGACATGCCGATCACCAGGTTCGCCCGCCGGGCCGTCCGGAGGCTGCGCGTCCGGGCCAGAAGCCGGTCCGAGAGCATCCCGCCCAGGGTGTCCGAGACCACTCCGGCTGACAGCACCAGGGACGTGAACAGGGCGAACCCGGCCAGCGCCAAGCCGTACTGCTCCTGGAAGAAGGACGGCAACCAGGTGAGGTAGACCCACAACATCCATCCGTAGCAGAAGTC
>DASWST010000286.1:0-11522 GCA_036402515.1 Pseudonocardia sp. | reverse complement strand
GCCAACGAAGCTCCGGGGAACCCACCCCCCGCGCCGGCCCTATTTCGGTCGTACACATCCAGGATGACACCACCTAGTGATACCCCTCAGGGACGCACGCGCAACCGACTGTGATCAGACCGACTTCGCCCTGGTCACCGGATCCGAGACCAGGCTCGCGTTGATCGTGGTCGAACATGGCTCGCGCCGCGTGCACCTGGCCGGAATCACCGACCACCCGAGCGGCGTGGACCGTCCAAGCAGCCCGCAGCCTGATGATGGACCTGGATGGCAGGACCGTGCCGGTGAAGTTCCTGCTGCGTGATCGGGACTCGCGGTTCACCACCCCGTTTGATGCTGTATTCGCCGCCGAGGGGATTCGCTACTGCTCAGCCCGCCGCAAGCGCCACAGGCGAACGCGATCTGCGAGCGGATGATCGGCACGCTGCGCCGGGAACTGCTGGACCGGCTGCTGATCGTCAGCGAGCGGCACCTTCACCGGGTTCGTCACCGTCTAGCTGTCACACTTCAACGCCTGCCGACCGCACCGATCCCTGGCGCAACTTGCGCCAGCTCAGGTCGAGACCGGGACACCGGAACCGACCGACCTGGCTGACTACAGGGTCCACCGCAAACCGATCCTGGACGGGCTCACCGGCGAGTATCACCGCGCGGCGTGACCGACCGTGTACACCACGAACTCGCAGTTCAGCGCCTACACAGAACAATCGAGCCCCACAGCCTCGCGATGCGATGGATAGCCGGATCAAATCCCCAAAAGCGCGGCCCAGCGCGGCACGCGGTCCTCACGGGACGACCTCCATGGTGCCCATCATGTGGTGTGCGTGGGCCAGGATATGACAGTGGTATACGTAGCGGCCGGTGAACTCGAGGAAGCGCGGCAGAATTCGCACGGTCTCACCCGGTCGCACCGCCACGGTGTCTTTAAAGCCTGACTCACCCGGTCCTGGCGGGTTGCCGTCACGGTCAAGGACCCGGAACCGGGCCAGATGAGTATGGAAGTTGTGTCGGGCATCTGATGTCGCGTTGTGGATCCGCCATATCTCAGTGCTACCCAACCTGGGCCGCACGTCAACCCGATCAGGGTCGAACACCTTGCCGTTGATCTCGAACTCGTGGGTCCGCGGATTCCTGCCCATGATGAAGTCACGTTCGGTGACCGGCTTCTCGGCTGGCGGCAGCGGGCGCAGCGTGTCGGGGATGTGGCTCTCGTCGGGCGCGGTGCGCACGACGTCGAACCGCATGATTGTCTGGGTGAGCGGATCCTCACCAGCCGAGTTGTGCAGGATCAAACGGGTGCCAGGTCGATACGCGGAGAAGTCGATGACAACCTCGACCCGCTCAGCCGGCGACAGTTCGAAGCTCGACATTGCCACCGGCCTGGGTAGCAGGCCGGAGTCGGAGGCGATCTGCACCATTTCCCGGCCGTTACTCAGGCGCAGCTCGTAGATGCGGTCGTTGGAGGCATTGACCAGCCGGAACCGGTACTTACGGGCGGCGACCTGGAAGTAGGGTTGGGGGCGGCCATTGACCAGGATGGTCCTGCGCAGGCCCAGCCCGTGATCGTTGTTGATGAAAATCAGTGAGCCGTTCGGGGCGAACAAGCGGTCCGTGATAACCAACGGCACGTCATAGTCACCGCTGGGCAGCCGCAGCGAGTCCTCAAGCTCGTCGGAGACCAGGTACAGCCCGGCCAGTCCCATGTAGACGCTGCGGGCCTCGTTGCCGTGAGCGTGGTCGTGATACCACAGCGGCGCGGCGGGCGCGGCGTTTGGGTAGTAGAAGCGCTTTGAGCTCCGTGGCTTGATCACGTCGGTCGGGTGGCCGTCGTTGGCGGGTGACTGGATCCCGCCGTGAAGATGCACCGAGGTGTCTACGTCGAGCTCGTTGCGTTGCACCACGACCACCGGTTTGCCGGCGCGGGCCTTGATGGTGGGTCCGGGGAAGATCCCGTCGTATCCCCAGATCCGGGTGCGGATGCCCGGAATGATCTCCACGTCAGCTTGCCGCATAGTGATCTGATAAGTGTCGGTGTCGGGTCTGGACCTTACTGGTCTGGCCACCGGCGGCACAGTCAGTGGCACCTGGAATGGCAGGAACGGGAGGGGTGGCAACGGCCTCGCGTCGGCGGCCTGGAAGTCGCCCTTGAACGGCAGCGCCACCGCGACACCGGCGCACGCGCCCAACTTCAACATGTCCCTGCGTCGCAAAATCGGCCGCCTCCCATGCCCTTCGAGGGGAGGACGCGCTCGCTAGGTGAGCCACAAGTGGAGGCGAATTTGCATCCGGGCCCCCAACACTGTTCGTGACTACGTCCCCACGCTGAGTAACGACGCGCTGCGCGCGTGGTTATGGGCGACACCGCCGGGGCGCCAGCCTGCGGTGCGCCCGACGAAAATCGGCGCCGCCGTGAAGACGCGGATCTTGCCGATCTACCCGCAAGTCACGAGCCCTCCGGCGGCACGGGGTCCAAGCCCTGCCCGCCGCATCCTCGTCCACGACCGGCCCACGCGCTCCGCCGCCCCCCTTCCGCAGGCCCCGGCGTCTACGAGGTCCGGCGCGAGATGATGCCGCAGGACGCCGCCGGAGTGTCGCTTGGCTCACAGCCGCCCGCGCGGGACCTGCCGTGCCCGGGCCGCCGCTCCCACGGCGAACACCGACGAGGCTGGTCACCAACCGCACAACGCGGGCGCTAGCGCGGGCCCTCGGATGCCGGCATCGGTCTGCGGGCCGTCGTCTGCGGTTCAGTCGGCGTGGCGGTAGACGCCCATCGCCCGTCGTTGCCCCCGGAGCGTGGGTGAGCGGGCCCGGGCGAACCCGGCGGCGGTCATCTTGCTCGCTGGTGGCCGCGTCCGGGATCTCGTGGCTCTCGTCGATCGCCAGCGGCGCCGGCCCCAGCACGGCATGATACATATCGGGACGAATTCAGCTGGCCTCGAGGCGGATAGGAGGACCTGGCAGTGAGCTTTTCCGAGCCGGTGGTTGGGTCAGGCGGTGTTGCTTCGGCGGGTGCTCCACGGCGCAGGGTGACTGTCGTTCCGGACGGTCCGATTCTCATCGAGGGTCCGGTTGAGCTGGCACTCCCCAACGGCCAGACCATGCATTCAGACCGCTTTGCGGTTGCGGTGTGCCAGTGTCGACGCAGCAAGCTGTATCCGTTGTGCGATGCCAGCCACCGCCGCCGGGTCCGCTCGGGGAATCCGGACGGTGCAGGAGGATAGGGGTTGCGTCCTCGGAGGTGGTGTACGGGTTCTTCGCTGGTGAGCGTAGTGGCGTCGTGACGTGAGACGGCCACCGCGTGAGGGCGTCCCCCGGGCAATCCGGTCCAGGTCGAAGACCACAGCTTCTTCCTCACCGGCCCGAACGTCCCCCACGCCGTCCCCTACGGGATCTACGATCTGGCCTCCGACCCCCGCGGCTGGGTGAACGTCGGGGTGGACCACGACACCTCGGCCTGCGGTTAAGCGAAGATGCCGGCGGCAGGGGTATCGGCAAGTCGGCCTCCGTGCCGGTCTGCCTGCAGGGGCGTCCGCAGCGCGGACTCGCCCGCTCGCCACGCGTCCAACAGGTGTTGGCTCAGCCGGTGCTCGAGCAGCTCGGTGGCCTGGATGCCGAACACCACGTCCTGGGCCATCTCCGGCTCGCGATCCAGCAAGTCCTCGATGACCTCGTGGCGGATGACCTGCTCGTGCACGGCGTCGGCCTCGATGTGCTCGGTGTAGAACAGCCGGCATTCGCCAGCGGCGTTAAGCCGAGCCAGCGCCTGGTCCATCCGTTGCGCGCTGGGCGCGGTGCTGATCTCTGCGGCGGCAAAGTGTCCGACCAGCGCGCCCCGCAGCCGCCGGTGCAGGCCGAACAACGACATCATGTTGACGGTTGCCAATGCGCAGGCTGGCGCCTGCTCGAGATAGTGCAGGTAGGTCGACGATAGCCCGGCGGCAGTGAGTAGATCGGCAAATAGCTGCGTATGCGCCCGTTCCGCTCGCCCGCCGCCGTATTCGTCGAACTCGACGGCGACGAGTGCGGCTTTGGCCCGTCCACGCAGCCGGGGAATCACCCATGCGTGTGGGTCGGCTTCCTTAAGGTGGTAGATCGACCGAAGCACGAAGTATTCCTTGAGCTGCCACCATTCACCGTGATCGCGCAGAAAGTGGCTCACACCCACGCCAGGCACTGGCTCCACCAGCAGCTGGTCGAGCTCGCCAGCAACATCGGCCCCACCCGTGGAGCGGTCGCTCAAGGCGGCCAGGAACGCGCGTTCCATTCCGGCGCGCAGCCGCAGCAGTTCGGGATCCCACTCCCAGTCCGGGTCCACCCCCACAAAGCCCTGGTAGTGCAGCTCGTAGCAGAGCTGGAGCGCAAGCTGGAGGTCCTCCCCCAAGGCGTCGGCCGTGCTCTCTTGGATGCAGGAGAAGACGCTGTCGCCCGGCCGGCTGCCGAACGCGGCCAGCACCGCGGCGGAGAGTGGCCCACGCGAGCTGGGCAGTAGGGCACCCGGAGCGTCGTGCAGCGGGGTTGCTCCGTCTCGCATCGCCACCTCCTATCTCGCATACCGCGCTATCTCGCATACCGGGAATTAGTGGTTGTGGGTCGAGCACGCAAGGCTCGGCGACTATATGTGCCCAGATTGGTGATTCTGGTACCTGGAGAGAAAGGCGGACCGTACTGTGCCGCTTGTGGTGGCGACGATGCTATGCCGCGCACCGGGGGTGTATAGGCCGCAGTCCGACACGTGGCTCTTGGCCGACGTGCTCGCGCGCGGCGATTACGCGCGCGGGCGAAGGGTGCTGGAGATTTGTACCGGCAGTGGGCTGCTTGCGCTGGCCGCCGCCGAAGGCGGCGCCGAGAGTGTTACCGCGACGGATCTTTCGTTGCGTTCGGTTGCGACGACGTGGCTCAACACCCGCCGCTGCGGCGCCCAGGTGAGGGTGCGTCGGGGAGACCTGTTCGCCCCGGTCCGCGGGCACCGTTTCGACTTGATCCTGGCCAACCCACCCTATGTACCCTCGCTGGCGCGGCGCGCGCCCCGACACCGGATGGCCCGCTGTTGGGACGGTGGGATCGCGGGGCGCGCGTTCATCGACCGGATCTGTGCCGAAGCCCCGAAGCACCTCGCCGCGGCGGGGATGCTGTTGATCGTGCACTCGAGCATCTGTGACGAGCAGCAGACCCTGCGCCAGCTCAAACAACACCAGGTCGAGGCCCGCCTGCTGGCCAGCACGACCGAAGCGTTCGGCCCGGTGCTGCGCGCCCGCGCCGCCCTGCTCGAACGGCACGGCCTGATCCGGGTCGGGCAACGCCACGAACAGCTCATCGTGATCGGCGGGTGGCTCACTACCTCAGCCGGCGTCAGCAGCGCGGCCGCCATGCCGTCCTCCGGTGCGGTTCGGCCGTTCGGACTAGCAGACTAGGCCAAAGTAATGGACGTGTGCGGCCACCCAGGTCCATCTCTCCTGCCGGAAGCGGCATGTCGGTGATCGAGACGTTGACCACTGCGCTGCCGGTATCCGACGCGCAGCGAGCGATCTGGTGTGCCCACCGGCTCGACCCGACCGCTGCCGCGTACAACATCGGCGGGTACGTCCTGATCGACGGCCCGATCGACCACGAAGTCTTCGCCGAGGCCACCCTCCAGGTCGGGCGGGAGGTTGAGGCGCTGCGCGTCCGGTTCGCCGAGGTCGGTGGTGAGCTGTGGCAGCGGGTGGGACAGGCGCCGGATTGGAAGCCGGCCTACCGCGACGTGACCGGCGCGGCGTCGCCGGAGCGAGCCGGGACGGCCTGGGTCCGGGAGGAGTTGGCTCGACCTGTCGACCTCGTGGATGGGCCGCTGGTCGGCTGGGGATTGGCCAAGCTCGCCAAGCGCAGGTACCTGGCTTGGCTCAGGTGCCACCACGTGGTCATGGACGGTTTCGGCATCGCTTTGGTGGTGGATCGTCTCGCTCGGGTGTATGCGGCGTTGGCCGCTGGCGTACAGCCTCCAGCACACGATTTCGGCGCGTTCCACGAGCTGGTGGCCGAGGAGACCGACTACCGGGAATCGGAGCAGTTCGTCCGGGACCGGGATTATTGGCTGGGGACCTTCGCCGACGCCCCCGAGGTGGCTCGGCTCGGGTCCGCGTCGCTGTACCCGCATGCCAGCGTGCTGCGCAGGACCGCCCGGTTGACCGCGCGGGAGATGTCCCAGCTGCGGGCCGTGGCGCGGCGGTGCGCGACGGGTTGGCCCGTGCTGCTCGTCGCGGCCACAGCGGCCTATCTGTACCGGATGACCGGGCAGAGCGACGTTGTCGTGGGCATGGCGGCGTCCGGCCGGCGCGGCAACAGGTCCCGTCGCACGCCCGCGCTGATGTCCAACGTGTTGCCGATCCGGGTGGAGGTCCTCGCCGACGAGCCGTTCGAGGGGCTGATCCGCCGCGTGGCGGGCCTCGTGCGCGCGGCGCTGCGCCATCAGCGCTACCGGCACGAGGAGCTGCTGCGCGAGCTGCGGAACAGCTCTGGGAACCAACCGACGCTGATCGGACCGGTGGTCAACGTCATGCCATTCGGCTACGAGGTCGACTTTGCCGGCCACCCGAGCAGGATGCGCAGCTTGTCACGCGGGCCGGTGCACGACCTCGCGATCGGCACCTGTGAACTACGTGGCGGTGAGGTGCGGGTCGACCTCGAGGGGAACGCCGAGAGCTACGACGGGGTCGAGCTGTCCGCCCACCGGGAACGCCTGCTGCGGCTGCTGCGGGACATCGGCCCCAACCCGGGTCGGGCGGTCGGCGATCTGGAGCTCCTGGGGCCGCGAGAGCGGCGTCGGCTGCTCTACGAGTACAACGACACGGCGGTGCCGGTCGCGACCACGACGCTGGTCGAGCTGTTGGAGGCGCAGGTCGCCGCGACCCCCTACGCCGTTGCGGTGGAGTTCGGCGACATCTCGCTGTGTTACGCGGAGTTGAACGCGCGCGCCGATCGGTTGGCTCGACTGCTGATCGAGCGGGGCGTGCGGGTGGAGAGGGTCGTTGCGCTGGCCTTGCCCCGGTCGGTGGAGCTGATCGTCGCGGTGTGGGCGGTGTTCAAGGCCGGCGGGGTGTACCTGGCGATCGATCCTCGTCACCCGGACGAACGGATCGGGTTCATGCTCGATGACGCCGCCCCGGTCTGCGTGCTGACCAGCGCGCGGCTGCCCGAGGTGGCGGCCTGCGCGAGGCGGGCCGGGCTGCCCGTCATCGCCCTGGACGGTCCGGACGCGCCACCCATCGAGCGCGCAGCCACCGGCCCCGAGCCCGCTGGCCCCGAGCCCGGTCACGCCGCGTACCTGATCTACACCTCCGGCACCACGGGTACGCCGAAAGCCGTGGTGGTCGAGCACGCGAGCATCGCGCACATGTCGGTGACCCAAATCGAGCACTTCAAGCTCGGCCCCGGCGAGCGGGTCGCCCAGCTCGCCTCGCCGGGCTTCGACGTGGCCGTGTGGGAGATATGCGTGTCGCTGCTGTCCGGCGCCACGCTGGTCGTGCCGCCCGCCCCGCTGGCCGGCGAGGAGCTGGGTGACTTCCTGCGGGAGCGGTGCATCACTGTCGCGGTCACCTCGCCGTCCGCATTGGGCAGCGTGCCGGCCGGGTCGTTCCCCGACCTGCGCACCCTGATCGTGGGCAGCGAGGAGTGCCCGGGAGACCTGGTGGCCCGCTGGTCGCCGGGCCGGCGCATGATCAACGCGTACGGCCCGACCGAGAACACGGTGTGCACCACGATGAGCGCGCCGCTGTCCGGCCCCGGTACCCCGGCGATCGGCCGCCCCCTGGCCAACATCCGGGTCTATGTCCTCGACGAGGGACTCCGGCCGGTCCCGCACGGTGTGGCCGGTGAGCTGTACATCGCCGGGGCCGGGGTGAGCCGGGGCTACCTCGGCCGGCCTGAGCTGACCGCCCAGCGGTTCCTGCCCTGCCCGTTCGGTGATCCGGGCGAGCGGATGTATTGCAGCGGCGACATGGTTCGGTGGCGCAGCGACGGCCAGCTGGTGTTCGTCGGTCGGGCCGACGACCAGGTCAAGCTGCGGGGTTTCCGGATCGAGCTCGGCGAGGTGGCTGCCGCGCTGCGCGGCCATGCGGATGTCGCCCAGGCGGCGGTCGTGCTGCGGGAGGACCAGCCCGGCCGCAAGCGGCTGGTCGGCTACGTCGTCGCGCAACCGGGGCGGGCCGCCGACACCCGGGCGCTGCGCGAGCACACCGCGCGGGTGCTGCCCGAGTACATGGTCCCGGCCCAGGTGGTCGGGGTGGACCGGCTCCCGCTGACCCCGAACGGCAAGCTCGACCGCGCGGCGTTGCCGGTCCCGGAGATCCGGGTGTCGCAGGACGACGGCGAGCCCAACACGCCGACCGAGCAGATCCTCTGCGAGCTGTTCGCCGAGGCGCTCGACCTGCCCCGCATCGGGGTGCACGACAACTTCTTCGAGATCGGCGGCGACTCCCTGCTGGCCAGCGCGCTGGCCACGCGGGTGCGCGCGGTGCTTGGCGTGGAGCTGCCCGTGCGGGCCATGTTCGTCCGGCCCACCGTCGCCGCAGTGGCGGAGCGGCTACCCCTGGGTACAGGCGGTGAGGGACTGGACGTGCTGCTGCCGCTGCGCGCCGGCGGTACCAAGCCGCCACTGTTCTGCGTGCACCCGGCGGTGGGGCTGAGCTGGTGCTACTCCGCGCTCGTCGGCGTGATCGACACCGACCGACCGGTGTACGGGCTGCAGGCCCGCGGCCTCGCCGGCCCCGAATCGCTGCCGGACTCGATCGAGGCCGCCGCCGAGGACTTCCTGGAGCAGATCCGCCAGGTGCAGCCGACGGGTCCCTACCACCTGCTCGGCTGGTCGTACGGCGGGCTGGTGGCGCACGCCATGGCGACCCGAATCCACGAGCAGGGCGAACCGGTCGGAACCCTAGCGATCCTGGACGCGTACCCGTGGTTCCTGGGGATGCCCGAGGCGGACATCGAGCCGCGCCAGGTCTTCTTCCACCGGCTGGGTCGGATCCTCGGGACGGACGAGCCGCTGACCGAGCGGCGCGCGCTGGAGATCTTCCGCGCGGGCCAGGCGCCGCCGCCGTGGAACATGCTGCACGCCCACCTGCGGGACGCGAGCGAGGACGGCTTCGAGCGGCTGATGAACGTCTCGATCAACACCATCCCACTGAGCCGGAAGTTCCGGCCGCGCCGGTTCGACGGCGACATGCTGCTGTTCACCTTGAGCGGGTCCACCCAGCTCTACGGCCCGGGGCGGTGGGCACCGTACGTGGGTGGCACGATCGAGACGCACCACCTGGAGTGCGAGCACGACGCCATGCTGCAGCCGCTGCCGGTGGCCACGATCGGCCGGGCGCTACGGGCCAAGCTGGAGGGCTAACGCCCGCGCGCGTGGTGGCGCGGGTCGAAGTCAGGCATCAGCAGAACGAGGCCGAAGACCACCGCGTAGGCCGGCGCCGCGATGAGCAGCAGGTCCTGGATCGACGAGCTGTAGGCTGCGACCACCTCGTGCCGGGCCGCGGCGGGCAACTGGGCCAGCCGGGCCGGCGTCATGTCGTCGGCGATCCCGGGCACGACAGGGAGTCCGCCGAGCCCACCGGTCAACGCCCCGGCGAACGCCGCGCCGAGCACCGCCGTGCCCAGCACACCCCCGACAGAGCGGAACACTGTCATCGTCGCGGTGGCGGTGCCGACCTGGCTGTCAGGCACCGACTCCTGCGCGACGACGATCAGCACCTCCCCGATGCAGCCCAACCCCGCGCCGATGGTGATCAGGCAGGCCTGCATGGACACGGTCGGGGTGTCCGGTCCGACCAGCGACAGCAGCAGCAATCCGATCGTCACCGCCGCCGCCCCGACGAGGGGGAAGATCTTGTACTGCCCGCGCCGGGCGATCAGGAACCCGGAGCCGAGTGAGGCGACCACCCCGCTGACCACCAGCGGCACCAGTTGCAGGCCCGACGCGGTCGGGCTCACCCCCCGCACAACCTGGAGGAACAGCGGGAGGTAGATCGTGATGCCGAGTACGACGAAACCCGAGACGAGGCTGATCAGCACGCAGATGACGAAGGTGCGGTTGCGCACCAGCTCTCGGGACGCCAGCGGGGCCGACGGGGCCCCCGCGCCGGTCCGCGCGGTGCGACCGGGCATGGCCGAACCCAGGACAACCAGGGCGACCACCGCGATCGGCAGCGTCAGGTAGAAGATCCACCGCCAGCCCAGCTGGTCGGTGACCACCCCGCCGACCAGCGGACCGAGCACGCTGATGACCGAGAACACCGCGCTGAACAGGCTGAGATACTTCGCTCGTTCCCGCGCGGAGACGATGTCCCCTACGACCGCCTGCGCCCCGACCAGCAGACCCCCGCCGCCGGCACCCTGCAAGGCCCGGAAAACGACCAGCTCCGTCATGGACCGGCTCTGCCCTGACAACACCGACCCACCGATGAAGATCACTATGCCGACCAGCAACAGCCATTTGCGGCCATGCCGGTCGCCCAGCCGACCCCAGACCGGCGCCGCCAGGGTCGAGGCGACCAGGTAGGAGGTCACCACCGCCGACAACGCGGTCGCGCCGCCGAGATCACCCACGATGGTGGGCAGCGCGGTGGAGACCACCGTCTGGTCCAGCGAACCCAGCAGCGCCACCAGGAGCAGGCCACTGACGATGGTCCAGGCGCGGCGCCCGGTCAGCGGACGGATCGACGACACGTCACGCGCATCGACGCGCTCAATCACCTGGGATCACCTCGCGCTGAACGGGAGGACAACCGGACGCGGCAGTAATGGTCCGAACAGCGTATCGGTTCTAGGCCATTCAGCACCGGACCCCCGGGGTGCCTCGCTCCCATGCACCGCTGACTGAAAGCCGCACCCTGTACCACGAATACAACTCCTGGGCCCAACAGGTTCTTTTCGACAGACCGGCCGTCTCGAATGCCACCACGCTGGCGAATCGACTGCTCGACCGCTACTCAGTACACGGCCGCCGTGGCCTGCGCTCGCTTGGCGACCTCATGTACCGGCTCACCTCCGGCGGCCCGCACGGCATTGCAGCCCACATGCTTGCCGCATTGGTTCATATCCGCACGCCGACCCAACACCGGCGTTGACCACCGGCAGGTATGCACTCACGAGTGGCTCGCATGGCGCCTGGTGTCGACCGTGCTGCTGGCCACCTTCGCCGCCCGATGCGACTACACGGAAGTGGCTCGGGATCGAGCTCGGCTAGCCGACCGCGACCCTGGTTGCCCGGTTCTCAGGACTAGGTGTGGCGTCTGCCGGCTCGCCGGGGTGTTACCCAGCCCTCGTGCCCTCGCCTTTGTGTTGAACCTGGGGGTAGTCGTCACCGAGGTTTGCGTCGCCTGCTCGGTACCCCTGGTCCCATGCACGTTGGGCCACAAGCCGCAGTGCGGTTTCGACGTCGAGGTTTCCCTGGTCTAGGTCATCCAGGGCGATGCTGATCAGCAGATCGAGCGCGCGATCGTGCCCCTCAGGGTTGGCAGACGACGCCGTAGCAGACACGCAACAAT
>DASWST010000285.1:0-13746 GCA_036402515.1 Pseudonocardia sp. | reverse complement strand
GGTCGCGATAGCGACCATCGCCACTCACGACGCTTTACCCGCGGGAACGGCCATACTCGCGGGATGGCCCGTACCGTCACCGCGCTGCTCACCTCGGGAGGGGATTATTTGGGCTCGGTCGGGCCGTTCCCGGTGGCGATCCCGTGGTGGTCGGAGGTCGAGCCGGTGGTGGCGCACCTGCGCGGCGTGCTCGGCGTGCCGGTCTGGGTGCTGCGGCTGGTCCGGGTGGACGGTGGCGAGGGCGCGCGGGACGGGCACGTCACCTACCACGTGGAGACGGCGCACCGCCCCGTTCGGTCGGCGAAGCTGTCTCGCAGCCCGGTCGACCCCGTCACGCTGACCGAGCCCGACCCGCTGCGGTTGCCCTGGGCCACCGCCAGCGGTGTGCGGGAGCTGTTGGGCTGGGCCGCCGAGGCGCTGGCCGCCATGGGCCGCCCGGTGACCGGCCCGGTTGAGCAGCGCCGGACCTGGAACCTGGCCGCGCTGTTCCGGCTGCCCACCGCGCTCGGGCCGGTCTGGTTGAAGGCCACCCCGCCGTTCGCCGCGGACGAGGCCGCCGTCCTCACCGCGGTCGCCAGGCTGGACCCGGGTCTGGTGCCGGGCGTGCTGGCTGCCGGCGAGGGGCGGATCCTGCTGGAGCACCTGCCCGGCGAGGACTGCTGGGACGCCGGCCCGGAGGTCATCGCGCCGGCGGTGCACCGCTGGGTGGCCGCCCAGGCGGCGCTGGCCTCGACGCCGGGAGCGCTCCCTGCGGGGTTGCGGGACCGGCGCACGCCGGTCCTGGTGGACGAGGTCGGCGCGCTGCTGGACGGCCCGGTCGGCGGCCAGCTGTCCGCCGACGAGCGCGCGGCGGCCTGGCGGCTGGCGCGCCGCTGGCCGGAGCTCGACGGCTGCGGCCTGCCGCCGGCCACCCTGGTGCACGGCGACTTCCACCCGGGCAACTGGCGGGCCAGCCCGGGCCGCCCGCCGGCGGTGCTGGACTTCGCCGACGCCTACCTGGGCAACCCGGTGTTGGACGGGCTGCGGGTGGTCGAATTCCTCCCTGAGGAGAAGCGGACGGCGGCGGCCATGTCGTGGATGGCGGCGTGGACCGCACACGCCCCCGGGTCCGACCCGTCGCGGGCGCTGGCCGTCGCCGAGCCGCTCGGGTACCTCGGCTACGGGGTGCGCTACCAGGAGTTCCTGGACGGTATCGAGCCGTCCGAGCGGATCTACCACGCCGATGACCCGGTCACCGTCATCCGGGTCGCGCTGCGCTGCGCCCGGGTACCCGGCGCGCACCTCACCGCCCGCGCCGGCCGAGGGTCCTGACTGGGCTGTGAGTGGCGAGTGGTCTCAGCGGATCACTTGCCACTCACGGCTCACGGCTTACCCGGCTCACCGGCTCTCCGGCTCACGGCTCACGGGGTGAGGCCGAGGCCGCGCAGCCGGGCGGCGCGGCCGGCCAGGCGGTTGGCCGGGGGGAGTCGGCGCAGCGCGAGTACCTCTGATTCCACCGCCGCGCCGAGCCGGCGGCAGAACTCCTCCGGCTCGTCGGCCGCGTCGGGGCGCTCGGGCACGACGTGGTCCACAGCGCCGGCTCGGTACAGGTCGCCGGCGCGGATGCCCTGAGTGGCGGCCACCTCGGCGGCGCGGGTGGGGTCCCGGTACAGGATCGCCGCCGCGCCCTCGGGCGGCAGCGGGGCGAGCCAGGCGTGCCGCGCCGCGAGCACCCGGTCGGCGGGCAGCAACGCCAGCGCGGCGCCGCCGGTGCCTTGCCCGAGCAGCACCGACACGGTCGGCACGGTGAGCGCGACCAGGTCGGCGAGGGACCGGGCGATTTCCCCGGCCAGGCCGCCCTGCTCGGCCGACACGCTGAGCGCCGCGCCGGGGGTGTCGATCACGGTGACCAGCGGAAGGCCGAACTCGGCGGCCAGCCGCATGCCCCGCCGCGCGGTGCGCAGCTCGCCGGGTCCCAGCGCGTTGCGGTCCTGGGCCGGCCGGTCCTGGCCGAGCAGGACGCAGGACGCCGCGCCGAACCGGACGATCGCGAGGATCAGGCCCACCCCGCGCTCGCCCTCCCCGGACCCGGCCAACGGGATGACGTCGGTGGCGGCGATGCGCAGCAGCGTGGGCACCCCGGGCCGATCGGGTCGCCGGGTGGCGCTGATCGAGTCCCAGGCCGAGGGTTCCGGCGCGACGGGCCCGGCGGCGGCCGGTACGGGCGCGGTGTCGGGGAGCGGGGCGGGCGGGTCGAGCGCGGCGAGAACCCGCGCGGTGACGGCGGCGAGTTGGTGGGGTGGCAGCACGGCGTCGACGAGCCCGTGGGCGTGCAGGTTCTCCGCGGTCTGCACGCCGTCCGGGAAGGGCGTGCCGTGCAGCGCGACGTGCACCTTCGGGCCGAGGAAGCCGATCAGCGCCCCGGGCTCGGCCACGGTGAGGTGGCCCAGCGAGCCCCACGAGGCGAACACCCCGCCGGTGGTGGGGTGCCGCAGGTACACCAGGTAGGGCAGTCCGGCGGCCTTGTGCACGCCGATCGCCGCGGTGATCGAGGTCATCCGCAGGAACGCCAGCGCCCCTTCCTGCATACGGGTGCCGCCGGACGCGGTCGCCGCGAGCAGCGGCAGCCGCGCCTCGGTGGCCCGCTCGATGGCACGGACGATCCGCTCGGAGGCCGCGACGCCGATCGACCCGGCCAGGAAGTTGAACTCGCTGACCACCACCGCCACCGCTCGCCCGGCAATGCGGCCCCGTCCGGTCAACACCGCCTCGTCGACCCCGGCGCGCAGCTGCGCGGCTTCCAGCGTGGCGCGGTAACCGGCGTCGTGCGGCAGCGCGACCGGCGGCTCATCCCAGGAGGCATAGGACCCCGCGTCCAGCACGGTGGCGAGCAGCTGGCCGGCGGTGGGCCTGCTCACGGCTGGAACGAGGCGGTGATCTCGGCGACCCGGGGGTCGGCGCGCAGCTCGTCCAGGGTGGCCGGCAGCGGCAACCGCCAGTTGGGGTACTCGTCCACGGTGCCGGGCAGGTTGGGCTGGCGGGGTTCGGCGAGCACGTCGTAGGGGGAGATCAGCTTCAGCCGGCACGGGGTGCGGGCGAGCAGCTGGTGCATGGCCAGGACGATCTCCCGCTCAGTCGGCTCCGGTTCGGGGTGGGCCGGCTCCGGGCTGACAGAATCTCCGACTCGCCCCGACGAAATCCCCGACTCGCCGGCGGGGGGTGCAGCGGCCGGCAGCAGTCCTTCGGCGCGGAGCAGGGCGAGCAGCTCGGACCGCTCGGTTGCGGCGGCGCGCTCCTCGGCCGGCACGTCGTCCAGCAGGCCCAGCTCGGCGCGCGCCCGCACGTGCTCGCCGCGCAGGAAACCGGCCGCGGTGGGCAGGTCGTGGGTGGACAGGCTGGCCGCCGCCCGTTCCGGCCACCGCGCCGGCGGCAGCAGCGGGTGACCGTCGGCGGACTCGTCCCTGGCGAACCAGGACACCGCGCAGCCCAGCATCTCCTGGTCGGCCAGCGCCTCGGTCACCTCGGGTTCCACCGTGCCCAGGTCCTCGCCGACCACCACCGCGCCGGCCCGGTGCGCTTCCAGCGCGAGCACCGCCAGCATCACCTCGGCGTCGTAATGCACGTAGGTGCCCCGGTCCGGGGAGTCGCCCGGCGGCACCCACCATAGCCGCCACAGCCCGGCGACGTGGTCGATGCGCAACCCGTCGGCGTGCGCCAGCACCGCGCGCAGCATGTCCCGGAACGCGGCGTACCCGGTGGCTGCCAGCCGGTCCGGACGCCAGGGCGGCAGGCCCCAGTTCTGCCCGCGCGGGGTGAAGTCGTCCGGCGGCGCGCCCACCGACACCCCGGTGGCCAGCACGTCGGCAAGTGCCCAGGCGTCCGCGCCCTCCGGGTCCACCCCGACCGCCAGGTCGTGCAGCACGCCCAGTGCCATCCCGGACTCCCTGGCCTGAGCGCGCACCGCGGCCAGCTGCTCGGCGCACTGCTGCTGCACCCAGGCGTGGAAGGCCACCCGGGGAGCCAGCTCGGCGCGGGCGGCGACCACCGCCGGCGAGCACGGATCACGCAGCTCGGCCGGCCAGCGGGGCCACCGGCCGCCGTGCCGCTCGGCCAGCGCGCACCAGGTGGCGAAGTCGCGCAGCCCGCCGGAATTCCCGTGCAGCGCGGCCGGGGCCGGTCGACCCTCGGCGCGCCAGAGCAGCTCCAGCGCGGACCGCTTGGCGGCCCAGACCAGGTTGTGGTCGGTCCGCGCCGCGCGGTCGGTGCCGGGCGGCGCCACCCGCAGCGCGTCCACCTCGGCCCGGGTCGCCGGGTCGGTCCGCTGGTAGGCCGCCAGGTCCTCGATGCGCAGCACCAGGGGGTTGGCGAACCGACGGCTGGACGGGGTGTACGGCGAAGGCTGCACCGGGTACGTCGGGCCGGGCGCGTGCAGCGGGTTGAGCAGCACCGCGCCCGCGCCGTGCGTCCGCCCGGTCCAGCGGACGAACTCGCGCAGGTCACCCAGGTCGCCGATGCCCCAGGAACGCGCCGAGTGCAGCGCGTAGAGCTGCAGCTGCCATCCCCAGGTGGCCGGTGCCATCGGCAGCCGGGGCGGCGCGACGACTACGGTGGCCGCCGACTCGCCCCTGGGCCCTTCGCTGATCAGCCGATACCAGCCGGGAGCCAGGTCGCCGGGCAGCTCGTCGCGCACCTCGCGGCGCTCACCGGTCTCGTCCTCGGGAACCAGCAGCCGCGCGCCGGGCAGCGGGCGGGGCCGGTCGCCGGCCCGGACCGCCAGGGTCGCCGGTGGAATGTCCGCGCGGTCGCGCTCGGCGACGGCGGCCACCTCGCGGCGGCGGTCCTCCGGGGTGGCGGCGTCCACCTCGAGCAGCCCGAGCACCCGCACCACCACGTCCGGATCGACCCGCACCGGCCGGCGTCGCCCGTCCCGGTAGGAGGTGGCCACACCGTGCGCTGCGGCCAGCCGCTGGAGGTCCTCGGGCATCTCATCCGGGGCCACGGCGCCAGGGGACGCGGCGCCAGGGGACGCGGCGCCGGATGCGGGCACGGAGCTGGCCATCTCAGGTGACGTCGCGGCGCTGCGCCGAAGTCGCGCCGGCCAGCACCGCCACCGCGGCGTACCCGGCGAAGATCAGCAGCGCCAGCCACCAGGGCAGCACGAGGCCACCGAACGTGCCGCCGAACGGGCCCGACTCGGCCAGACCGGTGAGCGCGGCGGTGGCCGAGCCACCCGGCAGGTAGTCGTCGATCCGGCCGAGGTTGCTCAGGCTGGCCAGCCCACTGATGATCTGCTCCACCAGCAGCAGGTAGACCAGCACGCCGACGATCGCGGCCAACTGGTTGCTGATCAGCGTGCCCAGCCCCACGCCGAGCACCGCCCACAGCGCGAACACCAGCAGCGCGGTCGCGCTCACCTCGAGCACGGTGGCCAGCTCACCGCCGCTCACCGTGCCGCCGCCGAGCAACATGCCGAGCATGCCGAGCACCGCGCAGAACACCCCGTACCCGACCCCGGCCACCGCCGCGACGATCACCTTGGCGAGCAGCAGCTGGTTGCGCCCCGGTGAGGTGAGGTAGCTGGTGGTGATGGTGCGGTGGCGGTATTCCGAGGTGGCCGAGACCACCCCGAACACCACGGCGAACTTGGCCGCGAACGAGCCGAGCGCGAGCGCCTGGGCCAGCGAGGGGGTGAACGCCAGCCCGGCGGCCTCGGCGGTGATCAGCGTGACCAGCAGGCTGAGTAGCCCGGCCGGCACCAGCAGCGCCCACCATGCCGAGGTGGACAGCGTCTTGCGGGTCTCGGCGATCATCAGGCCGAGCAGCGCTCGCCCGGACCAGGCGCCGTCGCGCCGGGCGGTGCCGGGAGCGGGTGCGGGAGCCGACATCACCTCGGTCCTTCCTGGTTCGGTGGCGGGGGTGGCGCCGGAACCCCGATCGCGCCGGGCGGCACCGCTAGGTAGCCGGGCTGGCCGAACGCCTGGTGGCCCTGGAACTGGCCGGCGGTCAGGGCCAGGAACCGCTGCTCGAGGTCGGTGCGCTCGGGCACCATCCCGTAGATGGCCACCCCGGCGGCCAGTGCCACATCGCCGACCGTGGTGGTCGTCGCGCCGGTGATGGTCAGCCCGTCGTCGGGAGTGGACACGATGTCGGTGACACCGCGCTCGGCCAGCGCGGTGGCCAGCCGGGCCGGGTCCGAGCAGCGCACGTGCACCCGCTCCAGGGTGTCCCCGCGCAGCTGGTCCAGCCGGCCCTCGAACACCCGGCTGCCCTGGCTGATGATCACCACTTGGTCCACGGTCTGGGAGATCTCGGCCAGCTGGTGGCTGGACACCAGCACGGTGCGCCCGGTGGCGGCGAAGGAGCGAAGGAACCCGCGCAGCCAGGCCACGCCCTCTGGGTCCAGCCCGGAGCCGGGTTCGTCCAGGATGAGCACCTGGGGGTCGCCGAGCAGCGCGGTGGCCAGCGCCAGGCGTTGGCGCATGCCCAGGGAGAAGCCGCCGATCCTGCGGTTGGCCGCGTCGGTCAGCCCGACCAGGGCGAGCACCTCGTCCGCGCGCCGGTCCGGCACGCCCACCGCGGCGGTGTAGATGCGCAGGTGGGCGGCGGCCCGGCGGGCGCGGTGGAAGCCGTTCGAATCGAGCAGCGCACCGACCACCCGGGCTGGGCTGTTCAGCTGTTCGTAGCGGGCACCGTTGATGGTGACCTCGCCCTCGGTCGGCGTGAGCAGTCCGAGCGCGGCGCGCAGCGTGGTGGTCTTGCCGGCCCCGTTGGGCCCCAGAAAGCCGGTGACCTGGCCGGGCTCGACGGTGAAGGTCAGGTCGCGCACCGCCTCGATCGGTCCGAACCGCTTGGTCAGGTTCCGCACCACGATGCGCCCGCTGCCGTCATTGATACCGCTGCGGTTCATCACTCACATCCTGCCTGATGCAAGTTCGCCGCCGCCGCCGCCCTCAGCCCGTTCACACCGCCGTGCCGACCCCGCCGCCAGGTGACTGTGCGTGGCTGTCAGAGCCAGCCGTTGTTGTCGGCGACGCGGGCGGCGTCGGCGCCACTGACCGCGTTGGTCTTGCCGATGGCCGAGGACAGGTGGTTGCGGACGGTGCCGTTGGACAGGTGCAGCACCTTGGCGATCTCGGTGGCGGTGCGGCCCTGGCGCGCGGTGCGCAGCACCTCCCGTTCCCGCTCGGTGAGCGGATTCACCCCGGTGGCCAGCGACTCGGCGGCCAGTTCCGGGTCCACCACGCGCAGCCCGGCGTGCACCCGCCGGATGGCCTCGACCAGGTGCTCCGGCGGGGCGTCCTTGAGCACGAACCCGGTCGCCCCGGCGGCCATCGCCCTGGCGAAGTACCCCGGCCGGCCGAACGTGGTGCAGATGATCACTTTGCAGCTGGGCTGGGCGTGCCGCAGCTCGGCGGCCGCGGTGAGTCCGTCGGTGCCCGGCATCTGGACGTCCAGCAGGGCGACGTCGGGTTGGGCCCGCGCCGCGGCTGGCAGCACGTCGTCTCCGGTGGACACCTCGGCGACCACGGTGAGATCGGGCTCCAGGTTGAGCATGGCCACCAGCCCGCCCCGGACCAGCGCCTGATCGTCGGCCACCAGCACCTTGATCACCGGGCCACCTTTCGCCGGGCGGTCACTCCGCCACCTCCGCGCGCAGCCGGTACCCGCCCGTAGGCAGCGGCCCGGCGGTGAGCCTGCCGTGCACCGCGGCCATCCGCTCGGCCAGGCCGGACAGGCCGGTGCCCTCGGCGGCGGTCGGTTCGGTCGGCCCCGGCCCGTCGTCCACCACCTCCAACCAGCGCGCGCCCAGCCGCACCGTGCACCGGCTCGCGCCGCTGTGCCGCACCACGTTGGTGACCCCCTCGCGCAGCACGTAGGCCAACGGTTCCTCCAGGCCGGCCGCCACATCGTCCACCGCGCGCGGCAGGTCGGCCTCGATCCCGGCGGCGCGCAGCGCGGCCCTGGCGGTCACCAACTCCACGGCCAGCGACCCCCGCCGCTGCCCGGACACGGTGGCCCGGATGTCGGCCAGCGCGCGGCGGGACAGCTCCTCGGTGTCCCGGATCTCCTCCATCACCCGCTCTTGCCCGGCTCCGCTCTCCAGCAGCCGCCTGGCCAGCGCGGTCTTTACCGTGATGGTGGTCAGGCTGTGTCCCAGCACGTCGTGCAGATCCCTGGCCAGCCGGGCACGTTCCTCGGCCACCGCCAGCGCGCGAACCTCCGCCTGGGCCGCGTGCAGCCGGGTGACCAGCCGGGAGATCCGGCTGATGCTCAACGTGGTGACCGTGATCAACGCCAGGATCAGGATGTCCTGCCAGTCCACCTGGCGCTGCACCAGCCAACTGGCGAGCGTGGCGCCGCCGACGCAGGCCAGCCCGATGCGCGCGGCCCAGCGCAGCGGCAGCAGGATCATCGTGGCGCTCACCGCAAAGCCCAACACGGCCGGGGAGCTGGCCGGGCCGGTGGCCACCTGGTAGCCGATGCCGAGCGCGAACAGCGCGACGACCAGCGCGATCCGCCGGCCCGGTGGCCAGCCCTGGGCCAGCCACCACACGGCCAGGTAGGCCACGCCGTAGCCGACGGTCAGCGTCAGCACCGGGACGGTGGGGCGACCCAACCCGAGGGCCTCCACGGTGGTCGGGATCAACCAGATGGTGAACAGCGAGGCACCGACCCGACCCTGGACCCTTTCCCACGACCAGTAGTCGGTCTCGTCGAACTCGGGCCATTCCAGCGGACCGACCCGGACGTCGTCCGGGTCGGATTCCAGGCCGGACCGGGTGCCGCTCCCGCGCGCCCGGTCGGTGCCGGCGCCGCTGTTCACGGCGCTCACCCTACGGTCGAGGGCTGGTCGACCGGCCGTTGGCGGCTCATGCCCGGGCGGAGCGCTTGCCGTAGTGGATGGTCCAGGTGATCAGGGCGGTGTAGGCGGCGCCCATCAGCAGATTGGAGGCGCCCACCGCGACGTCCAGCGGCAGCAGGTAGGCCAGCGGGATGCGCAGCACGGCCTCGGCGAGCAGACCGGCGCCCCAGACGGCCGACGACACCGAGTAGCCGCGGCGCACCGCCGGGTCGGCGGCGGCCCTGGCGCGCAGCTCGACGGCCCCGACCGGGCCGGCGAAGCGCTGAGCGGCGTAGAAGGTGAGCGGCCGGCCGATCGCCAGGCTGCCCAGGAAGATCAGCCCGGCCACCCCGCTGGTCGCGGAGTCCTTGGCCAGTACGAACCGGGCGTCGCCGGTCAGGAAGGTCAGCCCGAGCCCGACGACAAACAGGATCAGCAGGAACACCGCGAAGGCATCCAGCCGGCGGGCGCGCACCGCGACCCAGGCGATCCGCCCGGCCGCGGCGATGGTGCCGGCCAGCAGCGCCACGTACTCGTCGAATCCCAACGCCCGGAGCCCGTAGTAGGCCACCACGGCCAGGCCGACGTCCCAGAACATCGACGACACCATGCCGCGCAGCGCCGTCTGCCTGATCGGCGAGCTCGTCGGGGTGCTGGGTCGGCCGGCGGATGCGTCGGCTGGGCCGGCCGGAGCGTGGCTGTTCAGGGTGGTGTCCATGATGTCCCCTCGAGGCTGGGTGCTGTCCGTGCTCACCCCAGAAGCGTCGCCCCGGGCGGCGCCCGGCACCCCCGACAGCCGTCACGACTTGGCCATGACAGATGTCATTCGTCGCGACGGCCACCGAGTGGCAACGCGGTCCGGTTCACCTCGTGGTGATCAAACCGGACTGCTCGCCACTCGACTTGCGTGCCCTGGCGTAGTCCGGGTTCAACGGGCCGCGCTGACGGCGGTGGCGAACACCTCACGGGCGTAGTCGCCGATCTCGGCGAACACCGCTTCGGCGTGCTCCACCGCCCCGGCCATGCCGAGGAAACCGTGCGCCATGGTGTCGTTGCGGCAGTCCAGCACGGGCACCCCGGCCTGGTTCAACGCCGCCGCGTAGACCTGCCCCTCGTCGCGCAGCGGGTCGTGCCCGGCGGTGACCACGACCGTCGGCGGCAGCCCGGACAGGTCGTCGGCGCGCAGCGGGGACAGCTCGGCGACGCCTGGCGCGGACGTGCCCGGCTGGCCGTTCAGGTAGTGCTCGGTGAACCAGTCCAGGTCCGCCGAGTTGAGCGGGCAGCCGTCGGCGAACTCGGCCCGGGACGGCCACCACCCGGCCAGGTCCACGGCGGGGTAGATGAGCACCTGCAGCGCGAGTACCGGGTCGCCGTGCGCCCTGGCCCGCAGCGCGACCAGGGCGGCCAGGGTGCCGCCGGCGCCGTCCCCGCCCACCCCGATCCGAGTCGGGTCTCCGCCCAGTTCGTCGGCGTGCTCGGCGAACCAGCGCGCGGCGGCGCTGGCGTCCCGCACGGCGGCCGGGAAGGATTGCCCATCGCCGGCGCGGCAGGCCACCGAGGCCACCACCGCTCCGGTTGCGTTGGCCAGCGCGCGACAGGGGCGGTCGGCCAGCTCCAGGTCGCCGAGGGTGAACCCGGCGCCGGGGAAGTACACCAGCACCGGTCGCGCGGAGCCCGCCGCGGTCCCGTCCGACCAGGCCGGTCGGTAGGTCCGCGCCGGCAGCGGACCGCCCGGGCTGGGCACGGCCAGCTCACCCACCGACGCGACCGGCCGAGGCTCGCCCTGCAGCGCCAGGCATGCGGCGATCGCGTCCCGGGCCTCGGACATGCTCACTCTGGCGAAGCCGGTCATGGCCGGTCCGTGCATCGACTCGATGACCCGCTGGAGCTGTGGGTCGAGCACCATGGCGCGGCCCTCTCGACAATGGCTGGTGGGCCGGGACGAAACACGCCCCGAGTTCCATGGTCAACCGCTGATCACCCGTCCGGGAGCGGGTGGTGCGAAAGAGCATCCGGCCGGGCGATATCACGCCCCGTCGGCGACGTCACTCAGATTGGTAAGGGCCCGGTAACAAACTCGACCGACTTTGTGGTCAAATAGACGCATGCGAGACGCCGAGCTGCTCGACCCGTTCTGGGTCGGCCGCCGCGCGAATCTCTTCGACCAGTGCTGTCGCCGGGGCTGAGGACGCCGCCCAAATCCCTGTAGCGACACCTGGAGTTTCCTTGATCACCCGGTCCCCTCGGGCCACCGCCGGCCCGACGCCGCTCGCCCTGCCAGAACTCCGCCAGCTGACCCGCCGCATCGCCGCCGAGGTCCGCGCCGGCCTGCATCAGGTCACCGTGGACCCGGACCGCCGGTGGTACCAGATGCTGTCCAGCGACGGGTACGTGGACGTCTGGCTGATCGGCTGGGCCCAGGAGCAGGGCGCCGAGCTGCACGACCACGCCGGCTCGCTGGGCGCGCTCTCCGTGGTGCGCGGCACCCTCACCGAACACCGTTGGGCTCCCACGCAGCGCGGGCTGCGCACCCGTTCGTTGCGCACCGGAACCAGCGTCGGGTTCGGGCTGGGCCATGTGCACGACGTGATGAACACCGCCGCGGAGCCGGCGGTGAGCGTGCACGCGTACTCTCCGCCGCTGACCGCGATGTCCTACTATCAGATCGAGCCTGGCGGGCTGCTCCGTCGCACCCGCAGCGAGCTGACCAGCGCCCCGGAGGCGGCTAGCGCATGAGCGAGACTTCCGCCCGCACACATCTCACGATCGACCAGATGCTGAACAACGCCCGGGCCCGGCTGCACCGGCTGGACGCCCGGGAGACCGCCGCCGCGGTGGCCGACGGCGCCCTGCTGGTGGACATCCGCCCGCAGTGGCAGCGGGCCACCGAGGGCGCCATCCCAGGGGCACTGCTGATCGAGCGCAACCACCTGGAGTGGCGGCTGGACCCGACCAGCGGCGCCAGCATCCCTGAGGCGACCGACCACGACGTCACCGTGGTGGTGGTCTGCTCGGAGGGCTACACCTCCAGCCTGGCCGCCGCCTCCCTGCAGGACCTGGGCCTGCACCGGGCCACCGACCTGATCGGCGGCTTCCACGCCTGGCGAGCCGCCCGCCTCCCGGTCGCTCCCGGGTCCTGAGCTCCGTCCCGGAGCGGTCACTCAGCGGGTCCGTTGCGTGGCCGCGCGCGAGACGTCAGGATGCGGCGATCACGGATGCCGAGCCGGGGGAGCGCCATGCCTGAGACCGCGGTGCCAGACCGCCCAACCCACATGCACGCCGTGCTGGCCCGGTGGGCGGCCGAGCATCCCGACCGGGAGGCGATGCGCTACGGCGAACGGACCTGGACCTGGGCGCGGCTGCTGGACCGGGTGGCCAGGAACGCCGCCGCGCAGCGGGCCGCCGGGCTCGAGCCGGGTGACCGGGTGGCGGTGCTGGACTTCAACCACCCGTCGTGTCTGGAGACCACGCTGGCCTGCGCTCAGGTGGGTACCGCGAACGTGGTGCTGAACTTCCGGCTGGCGCCCTCCGAGGTGGCCTATGTGATCAACGACTCCACCGCCAAGGTGCTGTTCGTCGGCCCGGAGTTCGCCGAACTGGTGGCCGAGCTGCGCGAGCAGCTGCCGCACGTCCGCCGGGTCATCCAGGTCGGGGACCCGGGCGCCCCGGGCGACGAGTACGAGGCCTGGCTGGACATCGAGCCGGACCCCGAGGTGTACCCGGCCGCCCCGGACGAGTGCTTCCTGCAGCTGTACACGTCGGGCACCACCGGGTTCCCCAAGGGCGCCATGCTCACCCACGCCGGGATGATCGCCCACTCGGCGAACGTGGTGGCGGCGATGGGCGCCGGCCCTGACAGCAACATCCTGGTGGCCATGCCGCTGTTCCACGTGGGTGGCTCCAGCTACGCGCTGGTCTGCCTGTACGCCGGGGCCCGGATGGTGCTGACCCGCATCCCGGACCCGACCCAGCTGCCGGCGATCATGGCGCGGGAGCAGATCACCCACACGTTTTTCGTGCCGGCCCTGATGGCGCTGATGACCAAGGTTCCGGACGTCGGCGCGCACGACTACTCGGCGCTGCGGGTGCTCTGCTACGGCGCCTCGCCGATGCCACTGCCCGTGTTGCGCGCCTCCATGAAGGTGTTCCCGAATGTGTTCAGGCAGGTCTACGGCATGACCGAGGCATGCGGTGTGGTCACCGTGCTGGGGCCGGAGGAGCACGCGGACACCGCCAACGAGCACCGGCTGATCTCGGCCGGCAAGCCGATCCCCGGGGTGAGCATCGAGATCCGGGACCCGAACAGCGGCAAGGCGACGGACAGCGGGGAGTCCGGCGAGGTGTGGGTGCGCAGCGAACAGCTGATGGCCGGCTACTGGAACAAGCCGGAGGCCACCGCGGCGGCGATCGACGAGGACGGCTGGTACCGCTCCGGGGACGGCGGGCACTTCGACCCGGAGGGCTACCTCTACATCACCGACCGGATCAAGGACATGATCATCAGCGGCGGGGAGAACATCTACCCGGCCGAGGTGGAGCGGGTGCTCGCCGAACACCCCTCGGTCGCCGACGTCACCGTGGTCGGGGTGCCCGACGACAGGTGGGGCGAGGTGCCCAAGGCCGTCGTGGTCGCCGCCGAAGGGACCCCGGTGGACGAGGCGGAGCTGCTCGCCTTCTGCCGCCAGCAGCTGGCCTCCTACAAGTGCCCCAAGTCGGTGGACGTGGTGGACGAGCTGCCCCGCAACGCCACCGGCAAGATCCTCAAGAAGGACATTCGGGCGCGCTACTGGGAGGGCCGGGACCGCCGGACGGTGTGAAGGCGTTACGGCGTTATTTCGTTTTTCCGGGCCGCCGACTAGGGTTGCACTATGAAACTGAGCACCCCCGTGATGTACGGCGGCAACCCGGTCGAGACGGTGAACCAG
>DASWST010000284.1:0-13978 GCA_036402515.1 Pseudonocardia sp. | reverse complement strand
CCCCCCCCCCCCCCCCCCCCCCCCCCCACGGCGGGCGAACCAGCGGGGGAGGGTGGCGCGGGTAAACGCCGGCAGGGGGCGGTTCGGGGCGAGGCCGAGCAACCGGCGGGCCAGCGGGAGCCGGGCGGGCAGGTTCGACAGCGGGGCGGTGGCCGAGCCCAACCGGTTCAGCGCGCGGATGCCGGCGAACACCCGGGAGCGCATCGGGGTGCCGTGGGTCTGGTGCGCCTGGTGCAGCGCCTCGGCCTTCAGCGTGGCCATGTCCACCGAGAGCGGGCATTCGCTCTTGCACGCCTTGCACATCAGGCACAGGTCGAGCACCTCGTGCAGCCCGTCCTCGCCCAGCGCGGTGCGCGGGTCGGCCGCCGACAGCGCCTTGACCAGTGCGTTCGCCCGGCCCCGGGTGGAGTCTTGCTCGCGGCGGGTGGCCATGTAGGACGGGCACATGACGCCGGCGTCGGTCTTGCGGCACAGCCCGATGTTCATGCACCGGTCGGCCGCGCCGCGCATCCCGGAGGCGCCGCCGGCCAGCACGGTGAAGTCCAGCGCGGTGCGCAGCGGGGGCGCCGGGGGCAGCGCGGCGTCCCGCAGGTTGTCGGTCATCGCCGGCGAGTCGACGATCTTGCCGGGGTTCATCCGGTTGTCCGGGTCGAAGATCTGCTTGACCTGTCGCATCGCCTCGTACAGCCGGTCGCCGAAGAGCTGCCGGTTGAACTCCGAGCGGGCCAGCCCGTCGCCGTGCTCGGAGGAGTTCGCGCCGCCGAACTCGGTGACCAGGTCGCGGATCTCCTCGGCCACCGCGCGCATCCGGGCCACCTCGTCCGGCCGGGACAGGTCCACGAACGGCCGGATGTGCAGGCAGCCCACCGAACAGTGCCCGTAGAACCCGGCGCGCAGCCCGTGCCGCTCCAGCACCTTGGCGAACCGCGCGGTGTACTCGGCCAGCCGCTCCGGCGGCACCGCGGTGTCCTCCACGAACGCCAGCGGCCGATTGGACCCGGTGCTGGCCGCCATCAGCAACCCGAGCCCGGACTTGCGGACCTTCAGCAGCGCGCCCTGCTGGGCCGCCGTCTCGGCACGCAGCGTGTGGTACCCGTGACCGTGGCTGGCCCAGAGCGCGGTCAGCCGGTCCAGCTGGCCGCCCAGCTCACCCCGGTCGTCGCCGGTGAAGCTGACGAACAGCAGCGCATCCGGGTCGTCGTGCAGGATGCTGCCCAGCGCGGCGTACTCGATCTTCGCCCGGGACAGGTCGAGGATGGTGCGGTCCATCAGCTCCACAGCGGACGGGTCGCAGGCCAGCGCGTCCTCGGTGGCCGCGATGGCCGCCTGGGTGGAGCGGAAGTGGCCGACCGCGATCATCGTGTGCCTGGGTTTCGGCACCAGCCCGACGGTGGCCTCGGTGATCACCACCAGGGTGCCCTCCGAGCCGACCACAAAGGTGGCGAGATCGAACGGTCCTTCCCCGGCGAGCCGCTCCAACCGGTAGCCCCCGGCGCGCCGCCAGAACCCGGGGAAATCGGTGGCGATCGCGTCCCGGTGGCGCTCCACCAGCCCGGGGAGCTCCCGGTAGATCCGCCCCTCCAGCGTGTCGGCTCCTCCGAGGCGGGCCAGCTCACCTCGATCGACCGGGCCGAACCGCGCCGGGGAGGCGTCGGAGAGCACCACGTCCAGCGCGCGCACATGGTCGATGGTCATGCCGTAGCGGACCGAGCCGCTGCCCGCCGAGTTGTTGCCGATCATCCCGCCGAGGGTGGCCCGGTTGGAGGTGGAGGTGTCCGGGCCGAACATCAGCCCGTGCGCCGAGGCGGCCCGGTTGAGCTGGTCCTGCACCACGCCGGGCTGCACCCGCGCGGTCCGGCTCGCCGGGTCCAGCTCGAGGATCTGGCTCATGTGTCGGGAGAAGTCCAGCACCAGCGCGTCGCCGACGGTCTGACCGGCCAGGCTGGTCCCCGCGCCCCGGGGCAGCACCGGCACCCCGTGCTCGCCGGCCAGCGCCACCGCCGCGGCCACGTCCGTCGCGTGCCGGGGCGACACCACCCCGCGCGGGGTGATCGAGTACATGCTCGCGTCCCGGGAGTACAGGTGCCGGGTGTAGTCGTCGAAGGCCACTTCGCCCTCGAGCTCGCGGGCCAGCGCGGTAGCCAGGTCGCTCACGCGTGCGCCTCGCCGAGCAGCTCGAGCGCGGCGTCCACACCGCACGGTTTGATCGGTACGCCGGCCAGCCGCAGCCCCAGCTGGACCCCGGACAGCGTGCCGGCCAGGCTCAGGTCGTTGAAGTGCCCGAGGTGCCCAATCCGGAACACCGTGCTGCCGAGCCGCCCGAGACCCGAGCCCAGCGACATGTCGAACCGCTCCAGGATGACCCGCCGCACCTGGTCCGCGTCATAGCCGGCGGGCAGCAGCACCGCGGTCAGCGAGCCGGAGTGCTCCCGCTCGTCGGCGCACAGCACCTCCAAGCCCCAGGCCCGCACGGCGGCGCGGGTGGCCGCCGCGTGCCGCTGGTGGCGGGCGAACACCGCCGGCAGCCCCTCCTCCTCGAGCATCCGCAGCGCCTCGCGCAGCCCGTAGAGCAGGTTGGTCGCCGGCGTGTAGGGGAAGGCCCCCTTGACGTTGGACTCCAGCACCGGGAGCCAGTCCCAGTAGCTGAGCGGAAGCCCGGCCGAGCGCCGCGCCGCGAGCGCCTTCTCGCTGATCGCGTTGAAGCTGAGGCCCGGGGGCAGCATCAAGCCCTTCTGCGAGCCGGCGACGGTGACGTCCACGCCCCACTCGGAGTGCCGGTAGTCGATGGAGGCCAGCGAGGAAATGGTGTCCACCAGCAGCAGCGCGGGATGCTCGGCGGCGTCGATGGCGGCGCGGATCTCGGGCACCCGGCTGGTCACTCCGGTGGAAGTTTCGTTGTGCACCACGCACACCGCGCGGATCGCGCCGGCCGGGTCGGCGGCCAGCCGCGCGGAGATCGCCTCCGGGTCGGCGCCGTGGCGCCAGTCGCCCGGGATGACCTCAACCTGAAGGCCGAGGCGGCCGGCCAGCTGCGCCCACAGGCTGGCGAAATGCCCGGTCTCGTACATCAGCACCCGGTCGCCGGGGCGCATCGTGTTGGCCAGCGCCGCCTCCCACGCCCCGGTGCCCGAGGAGGGGTAGATCACCACCGGATCGTCGGTACCGAACACCGGCGCGAGCGCGGGCAGCAGCTCCGTCACCAGCGCGGCGAACTCCGGGCCTCGGTGGTCGACGGTGGGCGCGGAGATCGCCCGGAGCACTCGGTCGGGCACGTTCGTCGGACCGGGGATCTGCAGGAAGTGGCGTCCTCCGCTGGCGGCCACGGTGCTCCCTCACTGCCATCTTGACGGACCCAGGTGATCAGCCCGATACTAGTTTTGGAAAGCGATTTCCGCATCTCGGAAACCTGAGCATTCCTGAACCAGTCGCCGTACCGAATCACTCGCCGTGCCGAATCTAGCCACGAGCGGCAGCCTGCCCCACCCGCCACCGTCCGCCGGGAGGAAGTTGCCATGTCCGTCCACGTGATCGCGATCCTGGTGCTGGTCGTGGCGTTTGTCATCGCCACCTTGCTGCCGATCAATCTCGGCGCGATCTCCCTGGTCGCCGCGTTCCTCATCGGCTCACTGGTGCTGGACGGCCCGCCGGACGACATCGCCGACAAGATCTTCGCCGACTTTCCCGGCAACCTGTTCGTGATCTTGGTCGGGGTCACCTTCCTGTTCGCGATAGCCAGGGCCAACGGCACCGTGGACTGGCTGATCCAGCTCGCGGTGCGCGGTGTCCGGGGCCGGATCGCGCTGATCCCGTGGATCATGTTCGCGGTCACCGGCGTGCTCACCGCATTCGGCGCGGTGGTGCCGGCCGCGGTGGCGATCATCGCGCCGGTCGGGCTCGGCTTCGCGGTGCGGCACCGGATCAACCCGGTGCTGATGGGGTTGTCGATCATCAACGGCGCCAGCGCCGGCGGGTTCTCTCCGCTGAGCATCTTCGGCGTGATCACCAACGGGGTGGTGGCGAAGAGCAACCTGCCGGGCAGTCCGCTGACCCTGTTCCTGGGCAGCCTGATCTTCAACGTATTGCTCAACGTGGTGGTGTTCTTCCTGTTCGGCGGGCGCGAGCTGCTCGGGCGGGTCGCCGAGCTGGAGCCGGCCGATGCGGCCTCCGGGCCCGGTGGTCGGCCTCCCGGGGCGGTGGCGACCGGCGGCGGCCCCGGCGCGGCGCAGGCCAGGACCAGCGGGGCGACCGGCGCCGGGTTCACCGAGGGGGAGCACCCACCGGTCACCACGCTGGACCTGAACCGGGCGCTCACCCTGGTCGTGCTGGTCGCTCTGGCGGTCGGCGCGCTGGCCTTCCAGCTGGACGTCGGGCTGCTCGCGGTGACCGCCGCCGTGCTGCTCTCCCTGCTCGCCCCGCACACCTACAAGGGCGCGGTGGCCCAGGTCGCCTGGCCGACCGTGCTGCTGGTCTGCGGCATCGTCACCTACGTCAACCTGTTGCAGGAGATCGGCACCATCAAGTTCCTCGGCGACCAGGTGGCCAAGATCGGGATTCCGCTGCTCGCCGCGCTGGTGATCTGCTACATCGGTGCGGCGGTGTCCGCGTTCGCCTCGACGACCGGCATCCTGGGCGCGCTCATCCCGCTCGCCGTGCCGTTCCTGCTGGCCGGTCACGTCGGCGCGGTGGGCGTGATCACCGCGCTGGCCATCTCGGCCTCGGTGGTCGACTCCAGCCCGTTCTCCACCTCGGGCGCGCTGGTCACGGCGAGCGCCCCGGAGGAGCGCCGCGACTACGTCTACCGGCGGTTGATGGCCTGGGGCTTCTCCATGGTCGCGATTGCGCCCGCGGTCACCTGGCTGTTGTTGGTGGTTCCGGGTTGGCTGTAGGCATGACCGATCAGTTGGACGTGGAACGAGATGGCCCGGTGCTGCGGGTGACGTTCAACCGGCCGAAGGCGCACAACGCGATGACCTTCGCCATGTACCAGGGCCTCTACGACGCCTGCGAGATGGCGGACGCGGACGACGGCATCCGGGTGCTGGTTCTGCGTGGCGCCGGCGGGAAGGCGTTCGTCTCCGGCACCGACATCGCTCAGTTCGCCGGGTTCGACGGCGCGGCCGGGGTGGAGTACGAGGAGCGGATCACCCGGGTGGTGCGCCGGCTGGAGGACACCGAGGTGCCCACGGTGGCCGCGATCGAGGGGTACTGCATGGGCGGCGGCTTGGCCCTCGCGGCCGTGTGCGACCTGCGGTTGGCCACCGAGTCGGCCCGGTTCGGCGTGCCGATCGCCCGGACGCTAGGCAACTGCCTGTCCATGGACACCTACGCGCTGCTGGTCGGGCACCTCGGGCCGGCGCGCACCCTGGACCTACTGCTGCGGGCCCGCCAGCTGACCGGGGCGCAGGCGCACGCCGCGGGGTTCGTCGCCGAGCTGGTCGGCGCCGAGCAGACCGTGGACGCCGTGCTCGCCGAGGTGGTGGAGACGCTGCTCGGACACGCCCCGCTCACCATGTGGGCGACCAAGCGGGCGGTCGCCCGGTTGCGGCGGGCCACCCTGCCCCCGGGGGAGGATCTGGTGCGGCGGGTTTACAGCAGCGCCGACTTCGCCACCGGGGTGCGCGTGTTCGGCACCGGCGAACGCCCCACCTGGACCGGAACCTGAGCGCTTAATCGTTACGGAAGGCCCCGCGGGCCCCGGCGATGTCGTTTTCCGCTCCGCTCCTTCGACGACCGGGTGAAGACACCGAGCCGGACCGGAGGGAGCGCCATCATGGCCACGATCATTTCTGACGCGTTCAGCTCGCGGGACCGCGCGGTGTTGCGGGCCGTCGCGGCCGGGCGCTGCGAGCTCTCCACCGAGTTCGGCGGGCTGCTCGTCGACGGCATGAGCTGTTGCGACCAGTTCGTAGGAGTCCGGCTGACCAGTGCCGGTCTCATTGCGGCGGCCGGGTCCGGGCCGGGCCCAGCGCGGCTCACCGCCTACGGCCAGGCCCTGGTCGCCGCCGAGTGACGTCCGGACTTCGTCACCGAACCTGTCGAGGACGGGATGATGGAACCTGTCAAACGTCAATCATGCGCGTGGAGGAGCCGGGCGGCCCGAACGCGCCGGGCGAGGCGAGCAGGAGCAGTGGCCACCGGGAGCCCGTGCCGCTCGGCCCAGCCGGTCAGCTCGGCGGCCGCCCCGGCGCTCCACCGAGAACCGCCGACGATCACCAAGGGTCGCCGGGCCGCGTCCAGCTGGGCGTACAGCGCGTCGGACTGTGCCGTCGAGACCGCGCCGGAGCCGGCGGAGCGGACCGGCTCGAGCGGGACCGTCGTGGGGCGCACCAGCACGTCCTCCGGCAGCCCGACGACCACCGGCCCTGGCCGGCCGGCGGCCGCGACGGCGAACGCCTCGGCCAGCTGGGCGGCCGCCCGATCCGGGTGCTCGATGGTGAGCACCCGCTTGGCGGTGGAGCCGAACCACCCGGTCAGGGAGAACTCCTGGAACGACTCGCGGTCCCGGTCGGCCACCGGAATCAGCCCGACCAGCAGCACCAGCGGGATGGCGTCCTGCCATGCGGTGTGCACGGCGATCGCCGCGTTGGCCGCGCCGGGGCCTCGGGTCACCATCACCACCCCGGGCGTCCCGGTCAGCCGAGCCTCGGCCAGCGCCATGAACCCGGCGCCGCCCTCCTGCCGACACACCACGGTGTGGATCGGGCTGTCGTGCAGCGCGTCGAGCACCTCCAGATAACTCTCCCCGGGCACCAGGTACGCCCGCTGCACGCCGAGGGTCTCCAGCTGCGCCACGATCGCCGCGCCGGCGGTGCGAGCGCCCCCCTCAGTCATGCGCCTGCTCGTTCGCTCGGTCATGGGTGCGGACCTCGTCGTGGCCAAGCGACAGTCGCGGCGCGAGCACGCCGGCCACGGTAGTGATCAGCGCGATCACGATCAGCAGCAGCGCGGCCGACCAGGAACCGCCACCGGTGCCCGCCAGCACCGCGGTGGCCAGCAGCGGCACGAAACCGCTGACGAAGCCAGCTGCGTTGGACGACAGGGCGATCCCGCTGTAGCGCAACTGGGCCGGGAACAGGTCGGCCAGCAGCGGCCCGGACACCGCGTAGGGGATGGACAGGCAGGCCACTCCGAGCGTGACGGCGAGCACCACCAGCGCCGATGCCCTGGTGTCGATCAGCCAGAACATCGGGAACGCGACTACCGCGGAGATCAGGCCGCCGGCCACGGTGATCCGAGCCGGGCCGTACCGCTCGGCCAGTCGTCCGCCGGCCACCAGCACCGCGATCTCCACTACCGCCGCGACCAGGGTGGCGGTCAGCATCAGCGACCGGGGCAGGTGCAGCGTGCCGGTGCCGTAGCTGATCACGAACGTGGTGGCCAGGTAGAAGCCGCCGACCCCGAGGAAGCAGGCGCAGGCGCCGATCAGCAGCTGCGGGAACGTGCGCAGCACCACGTCCCGCACCGGCGAGCTGGCCACCTCGTCTTCCTTCAGTAGCTGCTCGAACAGCGGCGACTCGCCCACCCGCCGACGCAGCCACAGGGCGATGTAGAGCAGCGGGAAGGCGGCCAGGAAGGGCAGTCGCCAACCCCACGAGTCGAAGCTGGCCGGTGGCAGGGTGGACACCGCGAGGAACGCACCGGAGGACAGCAGGGTGCCGATCGGCGAGCCGATCTGGGGCATCGCCGCGTACCGACCGCGCCGCTCGATGGGTGCGTGCTCGACCGCGAGGGTCACCGCGCCGCCCCACTCACCACCCACCGCGACGCCCTGCAACAGCCGCAGCAGGGTGAGCAGCACCGGCGCGGCCACCCCGATGGAGAAGTAGCTGGGCAGCAGCCCGATCACGCCGGTGACCACGCCGATCATGGTGACCGTGATGATCAGGCAGCGGCGCCGGCCGACCCGATCGCCGAGGTGGCCGAAGATGACCGCCCCGATCGGCCGGGCGGCGAAGCCCACCGCGAAGGAGGCGAACGCGGCCAGGGTGGCCAACACCGGGTCGCCGCTGGTGAAGAACAGCCGGTTGAACACCAGCGAGGCGGCGGTGCCGTAGAGGAAGAAGTCGTACCACTCCAGAGCGGTGCCGACGAAGGCGCCGAACGCCACCTTCCGGGCCTCGGCGTCGGTCACTCGGACCGGTGCGGCCGGTGTTGTCATCTGTTCTCCCAGCTCAGTGGCTGTGAGTGGTAATGGTCGCTATAGCGACCATTACCACTCACGGGGTCCGTGTACGCGGGTGCCGCCGACGAAGGTGGCTACTACTTCGGTCGTGCCGATCCGGTCGGCGGGGATGGTGGTGATGTCGTCGCCGAGCAGCACGAAGTCGGCGAGCTTGCCCGGGGTGAGGCTGCCCCGGGTGTGCTCCTCGCCGGCGATCCACGCGGCATCCACCGTGTAGGCGCGCAGCGCGGTCAGCGCGTCCACCCGTTCGTCCGGTCCGAGCACCGCGCCGCCGCTGGTCAAGCGCTGCACCATGGACTGCATGCCGAGCAGCGGCGCCCCGGTGGCCACCGGTCGGTCCGAGCTGCCCGGCACCCGCAGGCCGGCGCGCAGGAAGCTGCCGTGCCGGTACAGCCCGGCGACACGGTCCGGGCCGATCGCCGCCGCCATGGTGTCGCCGAGCTCGTAGAGGAACCGGGCCTGCGGCACCGGGGTCACCCCGAGCTCGGCCATCCGAGCGATCTGCGCGGGGTTGGTCACCGCGGCGTGCTCGATGCGGGGGCGGGCATCCGGTCGGGGGTGCCGGCGCTGCGCCTCGGCGAAGATGTCCAGGGCAAGGTCGATCGCCGCGTCCCCGATGGCGTGCGCGGCCACCCGCCACCCGGAGGCATGGGCGTCCAGTATCTGGGTGCGCAGCAGTTCGGGGTCGTCCTGCAGGTAGCCGTGGCTGTGCCGGTCGCAGAACGGCGCCAGCATGGCCGCCGTCCGGGCCACCAGCGATCCGTCCATGAAGATCTTCATCGGGCCGAGGCGCACCCGGTCGTCGCCGAAGCCGGTGCACAGGCCCAGGTCCAGGCCTCGGTTGAGGTTGTCCTCGGGGTGCGCGGCGAGCGGGTGCAGCGCGTCGGCCACCGGCATCAACTGCACCCGGACGGTGAGCGTGCCGGCGTCCCGGGCGCGCTGGTAGGCGGCCAGCTCCACCGGGGTGCGCCCGACCCAGCCGCCGCCGATGCCGCACTCGGTGACGTGGGTCAGCCCCTCGGCGGCGTACACCGCGGACGCGCGCCCGATCGCCTCGGCCAGCTCGCCGGTCGGGTAGGGCACCAGCAGCGGGTTGACCAGGTTCTGCGCCTGCTCCTCCAGCGTGCCGGTGGGGTCGCCGTGCTCGTCGCGGACCACCACGCCGCCGGTGGGCACCTCGGCCGAGCCGTCCAGCACCCCGAGCCGCTCCAGCACCGGGCTGTTCACCGTGGTCACGTGTCCGGAGCGGTGCCGCAGCACCACCGGCCGCCCGCCGGCGGCCTTGTCCAGCGCGCCCCGGTGCGGGTGGCCGCCGATCGCGGTGTCGTCGTAGCCCGCGCCCATGACGAACCCGTTTGCCGGCAGTGTCTGCGCCCGTTCCGCGATCCGGTCGTAGAGCTCGCTGAGCTGGTCGAGCCCGCTGAGGTCGACCGAGGACAGGCTCTGCCCGAACCAGGCCATGTGGTTGTGCGCGTCGCCGAAGCCGGGCACCACGGTGGCGCCCTGCGCGTCGAGCTCGACCCGGCCGTGCAGGCCCGCCTCGTCGAGCGCGAAGACCCGGCCGTGGTGCACGGCCAACGTGTGCGCGCTCGGCCGCTGGTCGTCCATGGTCAGAATCGATGCGTTGCGCACCAACAGGTCCACTTCGAAGCTCACGTGCTCATCCCAGGTGGTGTAGGCGGGTCAGCGGCAGGGCAGTGGAACGGTGCAGCGCGATCTCCCGGCCGTCCACCCGCACCGGTATCGGCTCGGGCGCGACCTCGACCAGCGGGGTGGCCGTGTTGTGCAGCATGTCGTCGCAGGTCAGGCCCCTGCTGGCGGATATCGGCGAGTAGCGGCGGCCGGCCGGGAGCTCGGCGGTGGCGGCGTGCTCGGAGACGAACACGTGGGCCAGCCGAGCCGGCGCGGTGCCCGTGCCGCCGTAGAACGGCAGCATCCGGCGCGGCTGGGTCAGCCGGGTGGAGCCGGAGCCGGAGCCGACATTGCCCCAGGCCACGAACCCGGATTTGATCACCATCTCCGGCTGGGCGCCGAACCAGGCCGGCTGCCAGAGCACCAGGTCGGCCAGCTTGCCGGTCTGGATGCTGCCCACCTGTGCGGCCAGCCCGTGCGCCACCGCCGGGTTGTGCGTCAGCTTGGCCAGATAGCGCAGCACGCGGGCGTTGTTGTTCACCTCCGGCCCGGTCTCGCCGGCCAGGGTGGCCTGCACGTGGGCCAGTTGCCAGGTGCGTCGGGCGGTCTCGCCGATCCGGCCCATGCCCAGCGAGTCGGAGTTGACGATGCTGATCGCGCCCTGGTCGTGCAGCCAGTTCTCCGCCGAGATGGCGTGCTCGCGGATCCGGCTGGCCGCGATCGCCGAATCGCTGGGCAGGTGGGCGTGGCCTCGGTGCACGGTCAGTGTCATCGGCTTCAGCTCGGCCACGGTGGCCGGGGTGAGCGGCAGGGTCGGCGTGGTGGAGGAGGTCAGCACGTTGCGGCGGGAGACAATGCCCAGCAGGTCGGGGTGCCCGCCGCCGCCTTCCACGTGGTAGGCGTGCACGGTCCGTCCGCCGACCGCGTCGAGGGTGTCGGCCAGGTAGCCGGACTCGTTGAGCGTGTCGGTGTGCAGGGCCACCGGCAGGTCGGTCTGCTCCGCGACGGTGAGGCAGGTGTCGATCACCCTCGGCGTGGCGCCCCAGTCCTCGTGGATCTTGAAGCCGCCGCAGCCGGCGATCACCGACTGCTCCAGCAGCTCCGCCGAGGTGGACGAGCCCCGGGCCAGGAACGCGGCGTTCACCGGCACGTGCGCCCAGGACTCGATCAGGGTGTGCAGGTTGTACCGCGGATTGGCGCCGACGTCCCAGACCCCGCCGATGCCCATCCCGACCACCGTGGTGACCCCGGCGGACAGCGCGGCCGGCACCAGCTCGGCGTTGGACAGGTGTACGTGTGAGTCCACGATCCCCGCGGTGGCGATCAGCCCCTCGCCGGTGATCATCGCGGTGTGCGCGTCCACCTCGAGCTGGATGCCGTCCTGCATCTCCGGGTTGCCGGCCCGGCCCACGCCGACCACCCGGCCGTCCTTGATGCCGATGTTGGTCTTGCGCACGCCCAGGATCGGGTCCAGCAGCAGCACGCCGAGCACGAT
The DNA here is from genome assembly GCA_036402515.1 of Pseudonocardia sp. Lineage (GTDB taxonomy): Bacteria > Actinomycetota > Actinomycetes > Mycobacteriales > Pseudonocardiaceae > Pseudonocardia. The sequence goes on along the minus strand of DASWST010000284.1, from coordinate 2,669 downwards.
CATGTCCAGCTTGGAGTCGCGGCCGGCTCGGGCCGACACCAGCGCGCCGTGTCGGGCGGTCTTGCCGCAGCCGCCGAGCAGCTCCTCGCCGGGTTCGGTGTCATCCGCCTCCACCTGCACCCACAGGTCGGTGTCGGCCAGCCGCACCCGGTCGCCAGTGGTCGCCCCATACAACCGGGCGTACTCAGCGCGGGTGATCGCCGTCATCCGCTGCCGCCGATCTTGACCACGGGGACCTCGCGGGCGTCGGAGACGTCCACCCGCAGCGCGGTGCCGGCCGGCAGGTCCAGCCGGTAGCGGCCGGGCGCGTCCAGCTCCACCCGCAGTGCGCCGTTCAGCCGGTCCAGCGGGACGTGCGAGGACACCCAGATGGGTAGCGCGCCGGTGTTGCGCAGCACCGCGGTGGCCCGCTCCCGGCCGGGGGCCAGCTCGATCTCGCCCTCACCGGGGCGCACCGCGCCGGGCCCGTCCGGCGGGGCGGCACCGAACGGGGCATCCACGTGCACCAACACGGTGCCGTACGGGAACAGTGCCTCCACCTGCAACGTCGGCACGGCGGCCGGTACCCCGTCGACCAGTTGGTCGGGCCGCAGCACGGTGCGCGCGGCGGCCACCACCTGCTCGTAGGGCACGTCGTCCCAGGCCAGCTCGCAGATCTCGTCGCAGACCAGCGCGATCGCCTCCGGGGCACCCAGCCGGGCACCGCGAGCCAGCCGGCGCCTGGCCAGCTCGGCGCCGCTGTGCAGCAGCAGCCGCTCCCGCTCTCTCGGGGTCAGATGCATAGGGCACTCCCTCGTGGCATCGGCACAGTATCCGCCGCCAATACTCCTGGTGGTAAGGCGTATTCATCACGGGATTCTGCTATAGATTGTGCATATGCACAGTGTGCGACATATCCCGGTTTCCGACGCCGAGCGCTGGACGGTGCTGGTCGGCCGGCTGCGTGACGAGGCGGACACGCTGGTCGCTTCGTTTGTCTCCCGGGTGCGGGCCATCCCGCCGTACGGCCGAGGCGTGGTGCCCACCGACCGGCTGGAGACCGACGCCGAGCTCACCTTCGAATGTCTGCTGCGCCGACTGGCCGGGCTCACGGTGCCGGCCCGGCTGGCCGACATCGGGCCGTCCATCGGGCGGGACCGGGCGCGCCGGGGGGTGCCGTTGAACGACCTGCTGACCGCCGTCCGGCTGGACTTCCGGGTGCTCTGGGAGGCGTTGCGGGAGCGGGCTGAACCGACCGACGAGGCGATGCTGGTGGGGCACGTCGAGGACGTGTGGAGCGTGGTCGAGGAGTACACCGCGCAGATCCAGGTCGCCTACCAGGCCGAGGCCGCGCTGCTGGCCAGGGATCGGCAGGGCGAACGGACCATGCTGGTCGCCGCGCTGCTGAGTACCGAGGACCCGGACCCGGACGAGGTGGCCAGGGTGGCGCTGGCGCTCGGGGTGGACGTGGATGACGACCTGCTGGTGGCCGCCGCGAGCCCGGCGGCCGGCCGCGCGCTGCGCCGGGTCGCCGAGCGACTGGGTGCCGATGGGCGCACCGCGCATGTGCAGTCGACCGGGTGGCACAGTGTGCTGATCGCGCGCTGGGACGGTGGCGCCGGGGCGCCGGTGCGCGCCGCGCTGGCCGGGGTGCCGTGCGGGGTGGGTCCGCTGGCCCACGGGCTGGGCAACGTGCCGCGCAGTGCCCGGTTGGCCGGCGAGATCATCGACGTGCTGCCGGCGGCCACCGGCCCCGCCGAGCTGCTCGACGCCTGGCTGCCGCTGGCCGGCGCCCGGCTGGCGGACGCCGCGCCCGAGCTGGTCGACTCGGTGCTCGGCGGGCTGGCCGACGCGCCGCCCGGGGAGCGTGAGCGGCTGCTGGAGACGGTCCGCTGCTACGCGGTGAACGGCGCGGTGGGCGATGTGGCCGCGCAGCTCTACTGCCACCGGAACACAGTGCTCAACCGACTGCGCCGGTTCGGCGAGCTCACCGGGCGGGACGTCACCGTGCCCGCCGAGGCCGCCACCGTGCTGCTCGCCCTGGAGTGCGCCCGGCCACGCAGCCCGATCCCCAGCTGACCGCCGCCTGGAGCGTGGTGGGCGGCGGCCGTCGTCCTGGCGGGCGGGAGCGGTGGCGGCTAGGCGAGCAGGGGGGAGAGGCGCTCGGCGTGGGTGCGGAGCAGGTCGACCAGCTCGGCGTTCGGTTCGGCGACCCGGTGCGCCGGTCCGCTCAGGGCCAGGCCGGCGACCAGTGAACCGTCGCTTGGGCTGCGAATCGGGACGGCCAGGCAGCCGCGCTCGGCGTGCAGCTCGCCGCACTGCCTGGCCAGCCCGGAGCCGGCCACCTCGCGCAGCTGCGCGGCCAACCGCGCCGGGTCGCTCACGGTGTGTTCGGTGAATCGGCGCAGCCCACCCTCCAACGGCCGGTCCGGGGTCTCGGCGAGCAGCAGCTTGCCCAGCGCGGAGACGTGCGGGTGCCGGGCCAGCAGGTGCGGCTCGCTGCTCGGGTGATCGGGGTCGCGGTCCACCAGGGTCACCTGGGCGCCCGCGTACGAGGCCAGGTGTACCCCCCAGCGCACCCGGCCGCGCAGGTGCGCCACCACCGCGCGCGCCGCGGTGCTGGGCGGCGGCACGATCGGCACGGCGAGCCGCCCGGCGCGCGCGCCCAGGGCGAACCCGCGCAGGTCCGG
>DASWST010000283.1:0-5679 GCA_036402515.1 Pseudonocardia sp. | reverse complement strand
GAAGTTGCTGAGCAGGACTTCTTCGGCGTCGAGTAGGTAGCGGTTCAGCATGTCCGCCGCGCCGTCGATGTCGCCGGCGCGGAGCGTGTCGGCGATCTCGCCGTTCCGCTTGAGGAAGGCCGAGTGGAAGATCTGAGTGTCCTTCATGTGGGCATAGGCCAGCCGGAATTCGGCGAGCACGCCGCTGATGACGTCGTCCAACCGGGCGCTCCCGGCCAGCGCCACCAGTGCCTCATGAAACCGGATACTCGCCACGGCGACCGCGTCCCAGTCGCTGCGCTCCGCCGCCTCGTTGCCGTCCTTGATCGCGGCGGCCAACCGGCGCAGCCCGTCCAGGCTCAGCGTGGTGATCGACCGCAGAGCCGCGCATTCGATGACTCGTCTGACCTGGTAGAGGTCCGAGACGTCGGCCCGGCCCAGTTGGCGGACGAAGACACCGCGGCTGAGCTGGTGGACCAGCAGCCGCTCCCGGATCAGCAGCCGGAACGCTTCGCGAAGAGTGCTTCGGGACACCCCGTAGGCGCGCCGGACCGCGTCCTCGGACAGCCGGCTGCCCGGCGCCAGCCGTCCGGCGGCGATCTGCTCGCGCAGCGCGTCGGCCACCCGGCTCGCGGCGCCGGTCGACTCGATCATCCCGGTCGACTCGGTCACCCGGGTCGGCTCGGTCATCCCGGTCGGCTCGGTCACCCCGGTCGCCTCCTCATCGCGTCGTTGCCATTGGACGGCCCAAAGGGTACCGCTCGGCGGCCTCCAGACACGGTAAATCGTCCGACGATCTGTTGCTCGGCCATCGGACGATCGGTACGGTCGGACCGACCCTGTCGGCCCGGGTGGACCGAGCGGAGGAGCTCATGGCACGTTCCGGCGCGCTGCGAGTCGGGGTGGACATCGGCGGAACGTTCACCGACCTGGCCATCCTGGACGACGTCGGCATCGTGGCGGTGGGCAAGACACTGACCACGTCCCGTGAGCCGGCGGCGGGCGTCGAGTCGGTGTTGCGGCGCACGCTGGCCGAGCAGCGGCTGGAACCTTCGGAGATCACCTCGGTGGTGCACGGCACCACGCTGATCACCAACGCGCTGATCGAACGCCGGGGCGCGAAGACCGCGTTGCTGACCACGGACGGCTTCCGGGACGTGCTCGAGATGGGTCGGGAGCACCGCTACGAACTCTACGACCTCGGCCTGGAGCTGCCCCGACCGCTCGTCCCTCGGCACCTCCGCTTCGGGGTGCGCGAGCGCATCCTCGCCGACGGCACCGTGCACACCCCGCTGGACGTGCCCACGGTGAAGCAGCTGGCCGCGGAGCTGGCCGCCGCCGGGATCGAGGCGGTCGCGATCTGTTTCCTGCACAGCCACGTCGACAACCAGCACGAGCTGCAGACCAGGGAGATCATCGAGGCCGCCGCTCCGGCGCTGCGGGTGGCGGTGTCCAGCGAGGTCAACCCGGAGATCCGGGAGTACGAGCGGGCCTCCACCACGGTGGCCAACGTGTACGTGCAACACCTCGCCGAGACCTACCTGGCCGACCTGCGCGCTCGGCTGCGCCGCCTCGGCGTGCCAGCCGACCCGCTGATCATGCTGTCCAGCGGCGGGGTGGCCGCCGTAGAGGTGGCCGCGCGGTTGCCCATCCGGATGTTGGAGTCCGGGCCGGCGGGCGGCGCGCTGGGCGCGATCGCGTTCGGCCGCACCGGCGGCCGACCCGACCAGCTGGCCTTCGACATGGGCGGCACCACCGCGAAGCTCTGTGTGGTCGAGCGGGACCGACCGCTGATCAGCCATTCGCTCGAGGTGGACCGGGTGTACCGGCTGCGGCCCGGCTCCGGGCTCCCGGTACGCGCCCCGGTCATCGACATGATCGAGATCGGTACCGGGGGAGGGTCGATCGCCCGGGTGAACGCGCTCGGCCTGATTACCACCGGGCCGGACTCGGCCGGTGCCGACCCGGGGCCGGTGAGCTACCGGCTCGGCGGCGAGCACTGCACGGTGACCGACGCCGACGCGGTGCTCGGCTATCTCGATCCGGAGCGTTCGCTGAGCGGGGAGGTACCGCTGGACGTCGCGGCGGCGGCCGCCGCGATCAAGACGCAGGTCGCGGACAAGTTGGGGATCGGGGTGGCCGAAGCGGCATGGGGCATCCACACCACCGCGAACGAGAGCATGGCCAACGCGGCACGGGTGCACGTCATCGAGCGCGGGCAGGATCCGGGGCGGTTGCCGCTGTTCGTCTCCGGCGGCAACGGGCCGCTGCACGGGCCCGGGGTGGCTCGCGCGCTCGGCTCGCCGGTGCTGGTCGCGCCGCCGGCCGCCGGGGTGCTCAGCGCGCTGGGCATGCTCTCCGCGCCGCTGTCCATCGACCTGGTCCGCTCCCGCCACCTGCCGCTGGAGGAGGTCGAGCTGGACGAGGCGCAGGAGTTGTTCGGGCGGCTGGAACGCGAGGGCGCCGAGGTGCTCACCGCGTCCGGCCTGGCGGTGCCCGAGATCACCCATGAGCGCACCGTGGAGATGCGGTTCGTCGGGCAGGGCAGCGAGATCGAGGTTCCGGCGCCCGCGCTGGGTCCGGAGTGGCGGGCAGATCTGCTGGCCAACTTCCAGCGGCAGTACGCGCGCCGGTTCGGCACGGTCGCGCCGGGCGGGGTCGGCACCGAGGTGCTCACCTGGCGGGTCAGCTCCCGAGGGCCTCGACCGCGCGCCCGGCTGCGCTTCGACACCGCCCCGCCGGCCGGGGACGCGCTGACCGGGCACCGGCAGGCGTACTTCCCGGCCACCGGATACACCCGCACCGCCTGCTACGACCGCTACCTGCTCGCCCCCGGCACCCGGCTGGCCGGACCCGCCCTGGTGCAGGAGCGGGAGTCCACCCTGGTGGTACCGCCGGACGCGGAATGCACGGTGACCGAGGACGGCAGCATCCTGGTCGAGCTCGGCGCGGGGAGGCTGCAGTGACTGACCCGGTGGTCGTCGGGCTGGTCGCCAACCGGCTGCACTCGCTGCTGGACGAGCAGCAGGCCGCCCTGGTGCACACCGCGTTCAGCCCGGTCGTGCGCGAGTGCCTTGACCTGGCCTGCGGGGTGTTCGACTCGCGCGGGGAGATGATCGGCCAGTCCACCGGCGGCACGCCCGGGCACATCAACGCGATGGCCACCGGCATGCAGCACATCGTGCGGCGCTACCCGCCCGAGCAGCTCACCGACGGGGACGTGCTGATCACCAACGACCCGTGGATGACCGCCGGCCAGATCAACGATCTCACCGTGGCGACCCCGGTGTTCCGCGCCGGCAGGCTGCTTGGCTGGTTCGCCAGCTGCTGCCATTCACCGGACATCGGCGGGCGCATCCTGTCCGCCGCCGCCACCGAGGTGTTCGAGGAAGGGCTGCGGCTGCCGATCCTGAAGCTGCGCACCGCCGCCGGCCCCAACGAGACGCTCGAGGCGCTGATCAGGGTCAATGTGCGCACCCCCGACGAGACCATGGGGGACATCTACGCGCAGGTGTCGGCCAACCAGGTGGGTGCGGCCGGCCTGGCCCGGATGATGGACGAGTTCGGGCTGGACAGCGTCGACCCGGTGGCCGAGGAGATCATGAGCCGCTCCGAGCACGCCGTCCGCTTGGCGCTGCGCGAGCTGCCCGACGGCCGGTACGAGGCCGAAATGACCTCGGACGGCTTCGACGACGAGCCGATCACCCTGCGGGTCGGCGTGACCGTGCACGGGGACACGGTGACCGTCGACTACGCCGGTTCCTCACCGCAGTCGCGCTACGGCGTCAACGTGGTGCTCAACTACACCCGGGCCTACACCTCGTTCGCGGTCAAGGCGGCGCTCGCGCCGGACGTGCCGCACAATGCCGGCTCCTTCCGGCCGGTCACGGTGACCGCGCCGAGGGGTTCGGTGCTCAACTGCGTCGACCCCGCGCCGGTCGCCTCCCGGCACCTGGTCGGCCACTTCCTGCCCAGCCTGCTGTTCGAGGCGCTGCGCGACGCGGTACCCGGCGGCCTGCCGGCGCCCAGCGCGGACGCGCTGTGGATGACGGTGTGGCGCGGCGCCGAGCTGGACGAGCCTCGCCCCTTCACCCTCACCGCGTTCGGCGCCGGAGGGACCGGTGCCCGCCCGGACAAGGACGGCCTGAGCACCACCGGCTTTCCCACCGGGGTCAGGGCGGTACCCACCGAGGTGCTGGAGACGCTCACCCCGCTGGTGCAGCGCCGCCGCGAACTGCGCCCCGACTCGGGTGGCCCTGGCCGCCATCGGGGCGGACTCGGCCAGGTGGTGGAGGTGGGCCGGCGCGGCGAGCACGGCTGGACGGTCAACGCGAACGTGGACCGGGTGCACTATGCGGCCGGCGGCGCGCTGGGCGGACGGGCCGGAGCGTCGGGCGAGATCGTCGAGCTGGCCACCGGCGAGGAACTCCCGCGCAAGCAGCTCGCCCGGCTGGGCCCGGGCTCCCAGGTCCGACTCTGCTTCCCCGGCGGTGGCGGCTACGGACCCCCGACCGAGCGGCCGGTGGAGCGGGTGCTGGACGACGTGGTGAACGGCTACGTCAGCATTGCGGCGGCGGAGGCGGAGTACGGCGTGCGGATCGAGTACGTCGGCCACCCGGACGCGCTGGTCCGCCCGCCCAGCAGCTACCGGATCCGGCCCGCCGACCCCCGCTGACACCTCAGCCGCACTCGGCGTCGAGCGACACGGAGCGATCCCGCACAGCGACCCGGATAGGCGGTTCAGTGCCCAGGGGATTTTGGATTTCTGGTCGTTTCGGAAAGATGCTTTGGACGGGGCAGCAGTCAGTTACCACAGTCTGGCTTCCGCCTTTTGTCTGTGGAGGGACCCTGGTCGGAGTCGGCTGGCGAGGTGCCCACAAAAATCGTGAAAAATTGGGTGACCAGATTCGAGTGAGCTCCGGAAACTGTCGTACCCCGCTGCCACAATGTTGGTATGGCAGAGAGTCCACTTCGCCCCCCGCGCGAGTCCGTGTATGCGGGTTTGGCCGCGATGCGGGTGGATGTGCGCTCCACGTCCAGGCAGGATCGGATTGATCAGCTGTCGTATCTGAAGACGGTGCTGCGCCAGGCCGAGCTTGACATGGTTGAGCTGGTGGCCTCGCTGGATAACAACGGTGATTTCGTCGAACTCGGGGTGCGCCCGGTCTCGGCGGTGGCGGATCTGTTGCGGTGCCGGGAGGTTGAGGCGCGCCGGATGGTCGCGGTGGCCCGGGCGGTGTTTCCCACGTCGTTGGGTGGGGTGGCGTTGCAGCCGAGGTTGCCGGCCACGCGATGGCGTTGGCGGGGTGGGAGATCGATCAGGCGCACGCCGAGGTGATCGAACACGCGCTGCGTAAAGGCGCCGCCGAGCGGATCAGCCCGGAGCAGTGGTCGAGCTTGGAAGAGCAACTCGCCGGCCTCGCTCGGCACTACCGGCCCGACGAGCTGGCCGGGTTGGCCGCGCGGATGCTGGACCGGTTGGATCAGGACGGCCCACCCCCAAATGAGGACGAACCGCAGGTCAACGAGCTGCACCTGTCCGCCTCGAGCGACGGTGCCGGTGGTCGGGTCAAGGGCCGGTTGGACGCGGCGACGTTTGAGGTGCTGTGCCGGGCGGTCCGCGCGGTGTTGTGCCCGGCCACCGACGAGCTCAAGTCGTTGGGTGAACGCCAGGCTGATGCGCTCGGGGAAATCTGTGAG